>JBEPWX010000017.1:4788-17047 GCA_041642235.1 Mariniphaga sp. | reverse complement strand
ATGTGCGACAGCAATGAAAAAAGATGAATTCATCGTATAACGTATTGTTAATACTAAAGCTTTTTGAATTAGGTGGCCTTTTTAAAAACTTTTTAATACATCTTTCTGCCTTACATGAAATATTAAAACACCGGCAGGAATCAAATCCTGCCGGTGTACCTAACTAAAACACACGTCTCTCCCCAATAATTAATCCATTTTATACAGAACGCGTTTCAAGGAATATTTCCATATCCGTTTCCACATCGGTTATCCCGGCAATACCAAAATTTTCAACCAGTACGTTAGCTACATTTGGTGAAAGAAAGGCCGGCAGGGTTGGGCCAAGATGAATATTTTTTACCCCAAGCGACAACAGTGCCAGCAACACAATAACCGCTTTTTGCTCATACCATGCAATATTATAGGCAATGGGAAGTTCATTTATATCGTTTAGTTCGAAGACCTCTTTCAATTTAAGAGCAATCACTGCCAACGAGTAGGAATCGTTGCATTGTCCGGCATCGATAACCCGTGGTATTCCTCCGATATCACCCAACTGCAATTTGTTGTAGCGGTATTTTGCACAGCCTGCCGTTAGAATTACCGTATCCTTTGGCAGCTGACCAGCAAATTGCGAGTAGTAATCGCGGCTCATCATGCGGCCATCACAGCCTGCCATTACAAAGAACTTCCGGATGGCTCCCGATTTAACAGCATCCACTATTTTATCGGCCAGGGCAAATACCTGTGCATGAGCAAATCCGCCGGTTATTTTTCCTGTTTCAATCTGCTTCGGTGGGACACATTTTTTTGCATGCTCAATGATTTGGGAGAAATCTTTCATACCCCCTTCTTTACGGTCGGGAATATGAATGGCCTCTTCAAGTCCCGATGCACCTGTGGTATAAATGCGATCGGCGTAAGTTGCATTATCTTTGGGAGGAACAATACAGTTGGTGGTAAATAAGATTGGACCATTAAAGCTTTCGAACTCCTGGATTTGTTTCCACCAGGCATTGCCATAGTTGCCCGCCAGATGCTTGTACTTTTTGAATGCCGGGTAATAATGAGCCGGCAGCATTTCGCTGTGGGTGTACACATCAACTCCTGTGCCTTCGGTTTGCTTTAGCAGATCTTCCATATCTTTCAGGTCGTGCCCCGAAATCAGGATGCCCGGATTGTTCCGCACCCCGATATTTACCTGTGTAGCCTCCGGGTTTCCGTATGCCGTGTTATTTGCATTATCGAGCAGTGCCATTACATCCACACCGTATTTCCCTGTTTCAAGTGCCAACTGTACCAGCTCAGCCACACTCAAATCTTCATTTGTAGCCACCAGCGCACGCTGCATGAATGCAAAGATTTTATCACTTTTATTGCCAAGGTTCCAGGCATGCTCTGCATAAGCCGCCAATCCTTTGACACCATAAATAATAAGTTCCTTTAACGAACGGATGTCTTCATTTTCAGTGCTAAGAATTCCTATTTCTGCTGCTTTGGCTTCAAAGTCCTCCACTTTTGAGGCGTTCCATGAGGCAAAATCGGGTAATTCTTTAGGCAAAGGAATATTTGCTGCCAGACACCTGGCGTGCAGCTCATTGCGTAGTTCAAATGCCTGAATGATGCGAAAGCTGAAACTCTGCTTGTCGAAATTGGCATTGGTAATGGTGCTAAACAATCCATCGAACACAAACTTATCCACCTTTTCAGGATTCAGTTTCTGCGTCCGGAGTTTCTGATTGTACCAGCTGATACCTTTCAGCACAAACAACAGGGTATCCTGTAAATTAGCCACATCACTTGTTTTACCGCATACTCCTTTTATTGTGCAACCGGTGCCTTTAGCCGCTTCCTGGCATTGAAAACAAAACATGCTCATAAATCTTATTTTTTTTAATGTTTATAGTAATTGTTGTTATTTTTTTCGGTGGCGAAAATAAGTGGGGATGACATCAGGAGTTGTATCATATGTTACACTATTGATATTTTCCCGGAAATAAGAATAAATAGTTAAAAAAATAATGAAATAATTATTGAAATGAGCAACTTTCATACACGCTTGTACAATGGTGACCTTAAGTTGGAAGGTCCTGAACTTAAAGACCGGAAAACAACAATTGAAGATAGGTCACTGGTACAGGTAATTGAATGATGGAAACATTCGCTCTAATCGATTATACAATCAAATAACGTAACTTTAAAACCGATAAAACTTTTAGCAAATGGAAATGATTATCAGATAAAAGAAGCGATGAATCAAAAATATTTTCTGTCCGAAAGAAAAGGTTTTAATAAAAAATATTTATTAATTTAAAACATTTAAACTTATTAAAATTTTATGTGCTAATTGGACGGTAATTTAAAAGCTTTGGGCAACTATAACTTTTGAACCATGAAGTTGACATTTATTATTATACTCGCCAATGTTCAAGAGTATATTACAAGCCATTATGCCCATGCAACAAAACGGAATACCGCCCTTAAACAAACGGCTCAGGGAAAACGATGCTGCTGATCAAATTTCAACATACAGGTATTGCTGTTTTTTTAAGATGAAATTCTTTAAAAGCAAGGCTTTACGCAATGGCAACCAGGTATTTTTAAAGTTTCGGAACTATTGAGCAACTTGAATTTTTAAAAATAGAGATATTATGATTAAAAGGAAATATACAATTATTGCTGTATTGATTTTGATTTCAGGATTTTTAGGTAATGCACAAAAACCCATTGGTGATAATTGGTTAAATATCGATAATATTCCGGATGAAGATGCAATTTGTTTTGCACTTTATACGATAAACGACAACACACTGAAAATGACGGCCCAGCTTTATCCGCTCCGTGCAGATGTTGACAAGGTTGTAAAATTACAAATTCAGAAGGATGGACAATGGAAAACCATTGCTGCCACTATAGTAAGCGAGGAATCGTATGGCTGGCCGCAGGAAAATGAAAAAAGGTGGACGGCCAATTTCAGGGTTGAAGAGTGGGATAGTTCGCGAGATTATCATTACCGGATCCTTGCTGCCGGAGAAAAAGCAAAATATGAAGGCCTGATAAGAAAAGATCCTTTGGATAAAGAAGAAATTGTTGTTGCCGGATTTACAGGGAATGGCAATCATGATCGCCGGCTGAAACCAGATATCATCAAAAACATAAAAGCGCAGGATCCGGATCTCTTATTCTTCTCGGGCGATCAGTCTTATGACCACGAACAGCACCTGCAAGCCTGGCTATTGTTTGGCCAACAATTTGGTGAAATTATTAAAGATCGGCCTACCATTTGCATTCCGGATGACCATGATATCGGACAGGGAAATGTATGGGGTGAGGCAGGAATTAAAGCCAACAGTCCCGCAGGCCATGACGGTGGTTACTATTACTCCGCGCAATATATCAACTCGGTACAAAATGCACAAACCTGGCATCTGCCGGATGGCTATGATCCAACTCCTGTTGAGAGAGGAATAGGTGTTTATTATACATCATTGAAAATTGGAAAAATTGATTTTGCCATTCTTGAGGACCGAAAATTCAAAACGGGACCTAAAGGACTGATTCCTCCCATGGGCCCCCGTCCTGACCATATTACAGATCCTGATTATGATTATCGAACGGTTGATTTACCGGAAGGAAAAATTTTGGACGACAGACAACTCCGTTTTCTTGATGAATGGGGACAGGATTGGCAGGGAGTCAATATGAAAGTGGTGCTTTCTCAAACGATTTTTGCCAACGCAGCCCACCGACACGGTAAGTATAACTATATGTTGTTTGCCGACATGGATTCCAATGGATGGCCACAATCTGCGCGAAACAGAGCGTTAGAATCCATGCGGAAGTTCTTCGGATTCCATATTGCCGGCGATCAGCATCTGGCAACAGTAATTCATCATGGAATCAACCAATTTCGGGATGCGGGTTTTTCTTTTTGTGTGCCTTCCATCGTCAATTATTACAACAGATGGTGGACCCCTCCGGAAGAACCCCATGGGAAACTAATTCGGGGCCCTCTTGATGACCTGGGGGATTATTTCGATGGCTTTCATAATAAGATAACCATGTATGCCTATGCTAACCCGAGTGAAGAAAGAAACAATAAGTGGGGAGGTGAATGGGGTGAACGGGCTGCCGGATATGGCCTGGTACGTTTAAACGTTAGTACCCGGGATATTAAAATGGAATGCTGGCCTCGTGGGGTAGATGTAAAAACAACGGATGCCGAACAGTATGAAGGATGGCCGCTGACAATTAATCAAATGGATAATTATGGACGCGAAGCTATCACTTATTTGCCCGAAATTAAGATTTCTGGTATGGAAAACCCGGTGATACAGGTTGTCTATGAACCAACCGGTGAAATTGTTTATACCGTAAGAATTCAGGGAAGCCAATTTCAACCGAAAGTTTTCAAAGATGGGACTTACACAGTGATTATTGGTGAACAGCCCGACAATTTAAAAACATTTTCGGGTATCGAAGCCCAGGAAGATGGAACAATCGATAAAGCATTAAATGTCAAATTCTGATAAATCAATAAACTAAGCAGAAAGCACAAACAAATCCGATTTTTTTAAATTCAATGGCAATCGCTTAAATGGCTTCTCCACTTGCAGGCATGCCTGCTGATTGCTTTTGGTTACCTTTACAATCAAATTTAATTAGATCAGAAACAGCATCCGTTTGGGTTAAAATAAAACCATTACTTTTATCGTATTAAAACAGGTTCTTTTTTAATTGATGAGATTAATTTTGAGATAAAAGCTGCTTTACGGGTTAAAATAAAAACGGGATATTCCTGTGAAAGCAGCTAACACTTTTAACAAAATAATATGTGGACTGTAAAAACCTGTTCTAATTAAAGTTAAGTAAACAGTAATGGATTCTAAGGCATTTATTTTAATCGTTTTATTTCTTTTTTTTTCATGTAGATCCATCCCGCAGATAAAAGACATTTCTCGCCAGGTAAGCGGCATTTACCCGCACCTGGCTTATTACAACAATGAAGGGGAATGTGGTACCGGAGCAGTCGTTCCCTGGGCAGGAAGCTTATGGGTGATAACCTATGGCCCTCACCTGCCATTTGGTTCTTCCGATAAATTATATGAAGTCACCCCTGACCTGAAACAAATTGTACATCCTGAAAGTATAGGCGGAACCCCAGCCAACAGGATGATTCACACAGAAAGCAACCAGCTGTTCATAGGACCTTATATTGTTGATGCCAATCGCAACATCCGGGCTATTCCATATAAGCAGATGCCGGGCCGGCATACGGGGAATGCCCGTCATCTATCTGATCCTGCAGGAAAAATTTATTATGGTACTATGGAAGAAGGGTTTTATGAAGTGAATGTAAAAACCCTTGAATCCAAAGTGCTGCATGAGGATGGGAATGTTAACCGCAAAGATGGAGAAATGGCACAGGAAGCGGAACTTCTGCTTGGTGCTCATGGCAAAGGCCTTTATTCCGGGCAGGGGGTTTTGGTTTATTCAAACAATGGAGAAACCGGTCAGCAAGCACTTGAGCATTTTGATACTGAAGCAGGTGCACTTTACGAATGGGATGGAGAATGGAAGCTGGTGCGACGTAATCAGTTTGTTGAAGTTACCGGCCCGGGCGGAATTTATGGCAATAAGAACCCTGAAACAGATCCCATTTGGACAACTGGCTGGGATCATAAATCTATCATTATCGGTGTGCGCCATTCTGAAAAGGGTTGGAATTTCTTCCGCCTTCCCAAAGCGAGCCACAGCTATGACGGTGCCCACGGATGGAATACAGAATGGCCAAGAATCCGCGACATTGGAACAGAAGGGAATCCTGATTACCTGATGACAATGCACGGCATGTTCTGGCGTTTCCCGGAAACCTTTACCGTCAATAACCCGGCTGGAATTCGACCTCGTTCAGCTTACCTAAAGGTAATAGGCGATTTCACCCGCTGGAACGACCAACTTGTATTTGGTTGTGATGATTCAGCACAACGCGAATTTCTCAATAAGAGAAAGCACAAAGGAGGCATTGAGGGCCCGGGGCAATCCAATTCCAATTTGTGGTTTACCTCTCCCGAAAAACCGGACCAGCTAGGTACAACAACTGCCTCAGGAGCTGTTTGGCTTAATGAGGAGCTTAAAGCAGGTGAATATTCAGAGCCTTTCCTTTTTGCAGGCTGGCCTGAACGTTCAGCATGGATTCATAACAATGGAAAAACTTCTGCTGAATATATTTTTGAAGTAGATGAAAAAGGTACTCACAACTGGACAGAACTAAAATCGGTCTCAGTTGAACCCGGTAGCAGTTATTTTATTGAATTCAATAAAAAAGAAACGGGGGAATGGATTCGTGTTAAAACAACTAAAGCGGCAACTGCAACAGTGAGCTTTCATTATACCGGAAATGAGAACCGTCTGACAACTCCCTCTCCTGTTTTCAAAGGATTGGCAAAGATTGACGATACGAAAGTTACCGGAGGATTGTTGTATGGTTTGGGAAATGACCGAAGAGCTTTGGGTATCTCAGCTTTTGTTTTTGAAAACGGAAAGACAACTGAAGCCGGTTACTATGAACTGGATGAAAACCTGAACCTTGTAAAAAAAGATGAGGAGGAGACCAACAACTTCATTAAAGAAAAATTTGTCGTTCCTGAAGATGTAATTGACATTAAAGAATCGTCTGTACTAATAATAGATGACAAAAATCGCAGATGGAGGTTACCACTGGGGGCCAATGAATATAAACCATTAACTGAAGCAGCTCAATTAAGAATTTGTCGTGAAGTGGCTACCGAACGCGATCTTTTTAATGCCTGCGGCACTTTTTATGAATTACCTGCTGAAAATGCCGATGGGTTTGCCAAGATAAGGCCGGTAGCTTCACATAATTTCAGGATTCATGATTACGCCTCTTACCGGGGCATGCTGGTAATGACAGGGCTTCAACATGATGCAAAAGCAGGTAAACACATTGTTCGTTCTGATGATGGACAGGCTGCCGTTTGGGTGGGTGCCATCGACGATTTATGGGAACTGGGCAAACCTGTTGGGCACGGCGGCCCATGGAAAAATTCATTAGTAAAAGCGAATGAACCATCAGATCCATATCTTATTGGATTTTATGACAAACGCTCTCTTGAAATCTTACATGATGCCAGCGAATCGGTGACTTTTAAAATTGAAGTGGAACCAATTGGTCATGGTCAATGGATGCTTTACAAAGAAGTTAAAGTAAATCCCGGTGAAAAATTTACATATCAATTCCCTGAAAGTTTTCAAGCCAGGTGGATACGGTTCGTTGCTGATAAAAATTGTTCGGCAACGGCCTGGTTGAATTATAAATAATTTGAAAAAACAAATGACCATCATGGAATTTCAGAAATTAATTTTAGTTGTTTTGTTTCTCCCCTTATTTTGTGCAAATGGACAAAATACTGTAAAAATAACGTCTGATTTTCCTGGTGGCAATATTGTCATTAATAATATTTCTACTGATTCAGTTTGGTTGGCACCTGATCTATCGTTTACTCAAGGAGAATGGTTTTACTGGTATTTCAAAATTTCAGGTATTTCAGGTAAAACCATCACATTCAATTTTGACCAAAAAAATGTATTTACAAAATACGGACCTGCCTACAGCATTAATAATGATTTTTCATGGAAATGGTATGGAGAAAACAGGATTACAAATAACAGTTTTTTATTTTCATTTACAGAACAGGATACTATCGCTTTTTTCAGTATGGCATTCCCGTATACAGAAAAAAATCTGAAAGAATTTTTAGGGAATTTAAAAAACAAAGAATTATTAAAAATAGACACCTTGTGTTATTCTCCGGAACATCGTGTGATTGAAAAAATAATCATTCCTTCCCTAAGTGAAGAATCCAGAAATAAAGTATTGATTACTGCCCGACATCATGCCTGCGAAATGATGGCCAGTTTTGTACTGGAAGGAATTATAAAAAGTTTGCTGAACGATGAAACCCTTCAATCGCTAAGAGAAGACACCGAATTTTTAATAATTCCATTTATGGACAAAGATGGTGTTGAAAATGGAGAGCAAGGGAAGAACCGGATTCCCAGAGACCATAACAGAGATTATGGAGAAAATCCGGTTCACCATTCAACTAATGCGTTAAAAAAATTAGTTCATGAATGGAGCGATGGCAAACTAAAATTAGCTCTGGATATTCATTGCCCATGGATTCACGGAAAGAATAACGAAGATATTTATATCGTAGGTTCTTCCGATAAAAATATTGAGCAGAATCAAATGCTTTTTTCACAGTTACTTGAGAAAAATTCTTCAGGAGAAATAAAATCCTTCCATAAAAATTTTTTGCCTTATGGAGAGTCGTGGAATACAGGTGCAAATTATTCACAAGGCACCAGTTTCTCAAAATGGGCCGGAGGAATAGGCGGGATACATTTATCAACCACAATAGAATATCCCTATGCCAATATTTCAGGGATAATGGTTTCCAAAGACAATTCAAGAGTTTTTGGAGAAGCTATATCCTTTTCTTTTCAGGAATATTTTGAATTGACAGATAAAAAATAACTTAATTTGAAATTATTTAATTAATAGGGGAAATGAATAAAATAGTCTCAACAGTATTAATAATCCTGATTTATCCGGGGTTACTTTTTCCCAATACCAATGCTCTTTTCCTTGAAGCCGAGAATTTTTCAAACAAGGGCGGCTGGGTAGTCGATCAGCAGTTTATGGACCTAATGGGCTCATCTTATTTAATGGCGCACGGGATGGGAATTCCCGTTGCCAATGCAGAAACAATTGCCGAATTTCCCTCCACAGGAAATTACACCGTTTTTGTCCGCACTTTTAACTGGACTTCTCCATGGTATAACGGCGAAGGACCAGGGAAGTTTCAACTGGTAATAAATGGACAACAAACGGGAACGGTACTGGGCGCAGAAGGTTCGGAATGGTTATGGCAGAAAGCCGGAATGGTTACTATCAACGATAAAAATGCAAAAGTGGCTCTGAACGATATGACCGGCTTTAACGGAAGGGTAGATGCTATTTATTTTACAAAAGGAAATACACCGCCTCCCTCAGATATGCAGGCCCTTGCGAAATTTCGCAGGAAACAGCTTAATATTGCGGCGAAACCCGGCAAGGCAGGTAAATTTGACCTGGTTGTAGTAGGTGGCGGGGTTGCAGGAACTACTGCAGCAATTTCGGCAGCACGTTTGGGCCTGCAGGTTGCACTCATTCAGGATCGCCCTGTGCTGGGGGGGAACAACAGTTCCGAAGTACGTGTACATTTAGGTGGCAGAATTAATGTAGAACCATTCCCTGCACTGGGTGACGTGGTAAAAGAAATAGGGCCCTCCCGTGGTGGAAATGCACAGCCTGCTGAATATTATGAAGATGAAAAGAAAATGGAAATGGTTCTGGCTGAGGAAAATATTTCCCTCTATACTAACTACAGGGCTTTTGACGTAAAAAAGAAGGGATCACGTATATCGGAAGTACATGCTCGTCATATAGAAACAGCAGAAGAACTGTCATTTTCGGCACCACTGTTTGCTGATTGCACCGGTGATGGCACCATCGGATTTTTGGCAGGGGCTGATTTTGCAATGGGCCGCGAGGGGAAGGATGAATTTGGCGAACCTACAGCACCCGAGGTGGCTGATAAAATGACCATGGGTTCATCCGTTCAGTGGTATTCGGTAAAAAAAGACCAACCAATTCCATTTCCTGTTTTTCAGTATGGCGTGATTTTCAATGAAAATAATACTGAAAAAGTTACTATGGGCGAATGGACCTGGGAAACGGGAATGAATTTCGACCAGATCAATGATTTTGAGCGTATACGTGATTATGGACTTCTGGTAGTTTATTCCAATTGGTCATCACTTAAAAATTTCATTCCCCAAAATGAAGAATATACCAACAGAAAGCTGGAATGGGTGGCATATATTGCCGGCAAACGCGAATCGCGCAGATTACTGGGAGATCATATTCTAAGAGAGCAGGATATAACAAATTATGTCGTTTATCCCGATGCATCAGTACCTACTACCTGGACCATCGACCTGCATTATCCGGATCCAAAAAATACAACGCATTTTCCAGATATGGAATTCAAATCAATTGCGGTTCATAAGAAAATTCATCCCTATCCCATACCATACCGTTGTTTATATTCACGTAATGTAGATAATCTTTTTATGGCTGGAAGAAACATAAGTGTAACCCATGTGGCATTAGGCACAATAAGGGTAATGCGAACCACCGGCATGATGGGAGAAGTGGTGGGAATGGCAGCATCGGTTGCAACACGACATGACTCCAACCCACGGGGAGTATATAAAAATTACCTGAATGAATTGAATTCATTGATGGTAAAAGGGGTAGGCAAATACAATGCTGAAAACCTACAACATTATAATCAGGGGTCGACTCTGGGGCCGAAAAAATAACAGAACTCTTTTATAAGATTGGTTGTTACTGTTTTTTACAAAGAACAAATTTTCAGAAAGAACAAACATAAAAAATCAGGTACCATCAAGATAGAATGAAGCTTCAACTAAAATATGTATTTCTTATTCTGCTGTTTTCTGGAATTTTAATTCTTGCAGGTTTTATACAAATAGAACCAGAAAAACCTAAAACAGGTTTCTGGGCAATGAAGGGAAATTTAGTAACACATCATTTTAAAGATTATGCTGATTCATTATCCGGTCCTGAAATTTATGAACTTCAGGATGAGAATGGATTACCTGTCTGGTTTGGGCGACATATTTTCAAAGATGTATGTATGACCGGGGAATGTAAAATGATCCGGCTTTGGTTGTTTTGGGACGGAGCAGGTAACTTTCTCGGAATTCAGATATACGACAATGAACCACTTACAAAATCAGATCATTCAGAATTTGAGGCTGCTGATTACGAAAAACTTGAAAAGATTTTAAAAGACACAGCTTCTGTTTTAAAAGAATTAAATTCAGAAGATTTAATTGTTGTTCCTGATACCATTAATCCATACAAAGCCTATGAAGTTGATGGTTATACCGCAGCCACAGAACCTGCGCTTGCTGATGTGGTAGTAAAAGATGCTGTATATACCTGCCATACACTCTGGCATACTGTATATGGACCTGTGAAATCAGCCATTCAGGAAATTCATGAAACCAGGTTAAGTAATAAATATCTTTCCATATGGTTTAACAGCTCCAACTCACACTACAACTCGTGGGCCATACGGATGACGAAAATAAATCCCGAATATCACACTGTACAGTATCCCAAAATAATAAAGTTAATTAAATCAGAAAACACGGAGCTGGCAAATCAGGCGCTAAATTATTTTCAGCCTTCCCATCTTCAAAATAAAAAGTTGCAGTTACAGATGGCTGAACTGATACCTGATGTATCAACACAGCAGAAATATGATATCCTCTGGAAGTTAATTGCATTAAAAAAAGTAGATGAAGAGATTGTATTAAAACTGTTGCACTATTTTCACGAAGATAAGATAGGGGTGGGTGCCCTTAACTTAATTTACCGGATAATTTCAGAAGAACACATGAATAATACCGAAATAGCGAAAATGGTTACAACTCTTTCGGCACATGAAAATAATTACGTGCGTAATCTGACATTAAAACTAATAAATCAAACTCCCACTCTAAATCAAATGAATTAATTGGATAAACTCTTAATTATTTTTATTTTACTTTGCATTAGGTTTAAACAGAATTCAAATGATTACATTAATCGTTTCCCTGGCAATACTAATAGCAGGCTATCTGATTTACTCCAGGTATATTGAACGGGTTTTCGGTGCCGATGTCAACCGTCCCACACCAGCAATTACTATGACTGACGGGGTAGACTACCAACCTATGCCCTGGTGGAAGACATTTCTCATTCAGTTTCTGAACATAGCCGGACTGGGACCAATATTTGGAGCAGTAGCAGGAGCTTTATGGGGTCCTGTGGCTTATATCTGGATTATTCTGGGTTCAGTATTTGCCGGTGCGGTACACGATTATTTTTCAGGAATGCTTTCTGTCAGGCACAACGGATTAAGTATTACTGAAATCGTTGGTATATATATGGGCAATGCAACAAAACAGTTTATGCGGGGATTTACTGTATTGTTGATGGTAATTGTAGGTGCAGTTTTTATTATGGGTCCCGCTAAAATACTTTCAGAACTTACCCCTGGATTTGCTTCTATGACCTTTTGGATTTGGGTAGTTTTTTTCTATTATATTCTTTCCACTCTGCTTCCTATCAACA
>JBEPWX010000017.1:0-4778 GCA_041642235.1 Mariniphaga sp. | reverse complement strand
AAAATAATTGGAAGAATATATCCGGTATTTGGATTTGCCTTGCTGTTTATGGCTGTTGGGCTTATGGTTGCTTTAATTGTGAAAGGGTTTCACATTCCTGAACTTACCTGGTCAACCTTTGGAAACATGCACAGTCAGGCAGCAACTTTTCCAATTTTTCCTATGCTTTTTATCACCATTGCCTGCGGTGCCATTTCCGGATTTCATGCTACACAATCTCCACTTATGGCCCGTTGTATAAAAAACGAAAAACTGGGACGTCGGGTTTTCTATGGGGCCATGATTACCGAAGCCGTGGTTGCAATGATTTGGGCATCCATCAGTATGAGTTTTTTTGGGGGTATTCGGGAATTGAATGAAATTATGAATCAACATCAGGGGAATGCAGCCTGGATTGTAAATGAATCGGCTAATTCACTGCTGGGAAAATTTGGGGCAATTCTTGCACTTTTAGGTGTAGTTGCAGCTCCAATTACCTCAGGGGATACTGCTTTCCGCAGTGCCCGCCTGATTGTAGCCGATTTTCTTAAGCTTAAGCAAGGACCAATAAAAAATCGTTTAATTGTAAGTCTTCCATTGTTTATAATTGGATTTCTCCTCACGCAAATCAATTTTGCTATTATCTGGCGATACTTTGCATGGTCAAATCAAACGCTTGCCACAGTTGTGTTATGGACAATAACTGTTTACCTGGTTAATTATCGAAAAAATTACTGGATTACACTGATCCCTGCCCTATTCATGACAGCAGTAATTTCCACCTATCTTTTTTTGGCACCTGAAGGATTTCATTTACCGAAAGATGTTTCTTATATAGCCGGAACTTTAATTACAATATCAGCACTTGCACTTTTCCTTATCTACCTAAAAAAACAATATAAGCTATCACTCAAACTTCGTTTTGGGCCATGATCATTACTTTCTGTCAGTTGAAATTTTTTAGTAACCAGTAAACTAAACTAAGGTTTTTTGTGATTAAAATAACATATTATATCTTGCAGCACCTTATTTACAGAAAATAATCGGATACAAAATACCGGGTTTAGATAAATATAAAACCAAAAATGAAATTAATGAAAGCACAGGTTGTAATTTCACTTCTTTATCTTCTGACAATAACTTCCTGTACTAACCAATCCAGTTATTTTAATGATTTTAACAGTACCAATGACCGGATTTGGATTGGAAAAGACTTCTGGTCGATTCCGCTGGAAAACTGGAAAGTGGAAAACGGAAAGTTACATTGCGCAGGTAATGTGCCCCAGGCAAGGGTAAACCTGCTAACACATGTGTTATCGCCCGATGCCGGAGATTTTGAGGCTTCCGTTATTATCAGCCTCTCCAGCGAGGGCAGCATTCCGGGGTCAGCAGGTTTCCTGATAGGATTGACCGATGAAGAAGATGCTGATGTAAGGGCTGCCTGCTATTTTGGGAAAGGTATTCCTGCCGGAGTAAGTGTAAAAGGGTATGCATTCCTGATGGATAAAAAAATCGATTTGCCAGATAAATTCAACTTTGATGAATTTAATATAACTGTAAAGGGAAACGATCAACGTATTAAAATGGAAGTTACCGATAAAAACGGTCTGCGCATCAAAGATCTGACTTATGCTACCAAAGGCATCAACGGCCTTATAGCTATAGTTTCCAATATGCATGCAGGAGATAATGAAAAACCTGGAAATTCAAATTTCACATTTGACAACCTTAAGCTTGCAGGCACTAAAATAGAGGTAAAATCAGAAAATGCGTTTGGTCCCATATTGTGGACAATGTACACAGTAAACAAAAACCAGTTAAAATTGATGGCATTGCTTCCCCCTCTGGGTAAAAATGATAACCAGGAGGTATCCCTTCAGCTAAGACAAGGATTATCATGGAATGATGTTGCAACCGAATCAATTGAACCCGATTCGCGTACTGCAGTCTTTAAAATTGACGATTGGGATCCATCCAGAAATGTAGATTACAGGGTAGAATATATTGAAAAAGATATAAAGGGAACCGAAACAAATTCACATTACCAGGGCACTATCAGAAGAGATCCGGTGAACAAACCTTTAAAGCTTGCAGGCCTTACCTGCCAGTTTACTTCCGGGTATCCTTACACTCCACTTATAAAAAACCTGTCACAGCTAAATCCCGATTTGCTCTATTTCTCAGGCGATCAGATTTATGAACCCAATGGTGGATACCAAATAAAAAGAGAACCAACTGACCTTTCAATAGTAAGTTACCTTGGAAAATATTATATGTTTGGATGGGCATTTGGAGATTTAATGCGCGACCGGCCCACTATCTGCACCCCTGATGATCATGATGTTTTTCATGGGAACCTTTGGGGCGAAGGGGGAATAGAAAAACCTGGCGGTGCGGGAAGTTCCGATACACGGGGGTTCATGCAATCGGTTGAAATGGTAAACGTTGTTAACCGGACTCAATGCGGACAATTACCCGACCCGTATGATCCCACACCTATAGCACAGGGGATGAATGTTTGGTACACTCAACTTAACTATGGCAGGGTGAGCTTTGCCATTATTAGTGACCGTATATTTAAAACCGGCCCCGAGGCTGTTTCAGACTGGGAAGGACGTCATGATCACATGAAAGAATCCAGGGAGGATTTAACATTTCTCGACGAGGAAGGAGTGGAGATGATTGGTCAGAGGCAAACTGTATTTCTGAACGACTGGATTACAAACTGGGATGATACCGACATGAAGGTGTTGCTTTCGCAAACAGTTTTTGCCAATGTAGCTACTCATCATGGCAGTCTGGATAACTATCTTTATGGAGATCTGGATTCAGGAGGCTGGCCAAAATCGGGCCGGGATAAGGTAATTCGCCTTCTTAGAAAAGGAGCTGCTCTGCACATCAACGGGGACCAACATCTTCCAACCCTTGTACAATATGGGCTCGATAACTATCAAGATGCAGGTTGGAGCTTTAATACACCTGCCATTTGCAACTTTTATATGCGATGGTTTTTACCCGATGAACTGGGTGTCCCTGTTTTAGATCGCCCTGCTCACGGTTTTCCCAATACCGGAAAATATCAGGATGCTTTTGGCAATAAAAATTATGTGTATGCTGTAGGCAATCCGGGTAAGATAACTTTCGATAAAAGCAGTCGATACAATAATGCACAACTCAGGGTTTCCGGTTTTGGAATGGTCACCTTCAATAAAAAGGATCGAACAATTGAAATGGATGCCTGGCGTTTTCAGGCAAATGTATCAGATCCTAACCCGGCACGTGATCAGTTTCCGGGCTGGCCGCTGAAAATTTCACAGTTTGACAATTTAGGGAAGGGTGCTGAAAATATGCTGCCTGAAATAACCGTGAATAAAGATGATCAGCTTATCAGGATAATAAATGAAGAAACCTCGGAACTGGTGATGATATTTAGGATCAAGGGAAATAAAGTTCAGCCTGAGTTATTTGAAAGCGGAACGTTTACAGTAATCATCGGAGAAGGTGAAAATATATTGGAAATCTCGCACATTGAAACAAAACCAGGTGAGAATGATGAACAAATAAATGTAGAACTTTAATATCTGACATAAATCTGCTTTAAAAATACAGGTTAGGTCTCCTGAAAAATAATACGCCAGCTCACAACTTGACATTTTATCGGCTTATCAATTTTTTCATTTCCCATCCCACATATAAACTGCCGCTAATTGGCATCTCCTGCCGGTTGGGAAGCAAATCTTTTTTGCCCATAGGAAATAACATTCAGGGAAATATCAAACAGGTATCAAACACTCCTGTTTTGTGCAATGGGACACCGTAATTATGTCCTAATTTCAAGAAGTCGGGATTGCATTTCAGTTGGCTGGAGTATTTTAGTTTTAACCTGCTGTGATTTTGGTAAAACATAGCGTAGTTGCCTTATTTCTTTGATGGCCTCTATTGCCTTTGCGGGAGATAGTTTTATTCGGTTTTCCTTTAATAATCTTTCCAACTCTTTATAAATTGCATAAGCAGCAAAGCATACACAAATGTGTGCCTCTATCCGGCTTTTTAACCTGTGATAAATGGGCCGTATCCTCAAATCTGTTTTTGATATACGAAACGCTTTTTCAACCTGCCATAACTGGCTATACTGTCCGATAACTTCTTTTCGTGGCAGGCGAGTATTGGTAACATATCCTTTCAGCCCATCCCAAACACTATCGGCTTCATATTTTTCATAGTCAATCGTAATATCTACTTCACCGGAAAGTTTCAGGTATTTATTGTATCCCCGGTTGTTGATGTGGTCTTTGGTTAGCTTTCCGGTTCTGACCTTTTTTTCTAACCGTTTTAATCCTTTTTCCCGGTTCTTCTTATCATTATGTGCCCTTTTTTGAGAATAGCTGACGATTAACCGGCCATTGCTGCTTTTTAATTCACGAAACTTGCCTTCTTCAACACCAAGTTCAATGACTTTATCTTTTATTATCTGGGTTTCATTTTTAAGCCTTGCTCCAAGAATATATTCGTATTGATTTTCTTGTAAGGCATTAATATTCTTTTGAGACAGAAGAGCAGCATCTGCCACGATTATTGGTTTATCAATGTCAAATTTCTTTTGAAAAGTTTCGAGTACCGGTATCAGGGTTTTGGTTTCCGATGTGTTGCCTTCGAATATCTGGTAACCGATGGGATAGCCATGACTGCTAACCAGTAATCCAATCATGATTTGTGGCTGTTGGTGTTTCCCATCCTTATTGAATCCTGGAATTCGGTAATCATCTTCCTTTGAGGCTTCAAAATATAAAGTGGTCATA
>JBEPWX010000016.1:0-17082 GCA_041642235.1 Mariniphaga sp. | reverse complement strand
GTTAATATGGAATTCACAGGCAACTCTTTAAGCCACTCTTTATTCTCAGAAAGAATATTCAATGCATCGGCATCGAGCACTAAAGGCACCTTTGATTTAACTAGAAGCTCATGTAAAGTTTTACATGTATTGCTTTTTTTTCCAATTCCAGGACCTATCCCAACAGCAGTGAATTGCGTTAAATCAGGAAAACCGGTAAATATGGAATCGTGTAAATCAACACTTGCCATAGCTTCAGGAACAGCTGTTTGAATAATGGAATAACCCAAATGTGGCACATGCGTTGTAAGTAAACCGGTTCCGGCTCTCAGACAAGCTCTTGATGATAAAACAGAAGCTCCCATTTTTCCATAGCTGCCTGCCACAAGAAGGGCATGTCCATAAGTTCCTTTATGCCCAAATTTACTGCGTCCCGGAACCAACACCTTTACATCCCCGGTTTCAATTAAGAACATATTGGATGGTACCTGTTTCATGCCCTCAGGATGCAACCCAATTGGCAATACTTCCCAATTTCCGATAAACCTTTCGTTTTCGGAAAACAAAAAACTTATCTTGGGAAATTGAAATGTCAGGGTATAATTTGCCAGGAGAATGCTGTCAGGAGAATTTTCAGAATTGTCCTCACCCATAAGTCCACTAGGTATATCAATAGCTACAACCAGATTTGGCAGTTCATTGATCTTCTGAATAACTTTTGCAGGCAACCCAGCCAATGAACGTGTTAATCCTGAACCAAATAGTCCATCGACAATTACATCTGTAGCTTTTACTTCAGGAAAATCCTCAATTCGTTTAAGCTCATTTAAAATTACCCTTCCCTGTTCTTTTAGCCGCTGACGGTTGATGGCTGGTGATCCTTTTAAATCCTTACCCAAATCCAAAATAAAAACTTCTGCCTGAAAATCAAGGCCTGCAAGTTGTCTGGCTACAGCAAGCGCATCACCACCATTGTTCCCAGGACCGGCAAAAAATATCATTTTATGTTCGGTAGAAAAATGCTGAACCAACCAATTGGTAATCTGCAGTGCAGCACGTTCCATAAGATCAATATCAGCTACAGGTTCATTTTCAATGGTAAACTTGTCAATCTCCGCAATCTGCTTTGTTGTAAATAACTTCATGAATTGAAATTTAAATTTAACCAGGGATACTAAAAAAAGCAGTGGGAACAATGTTCCCAGATAAAGCTGACGAAATTTAAAAGATCAGGTTTCCCGGCAGCCTTTTTAGTTATAATTTATTTATCTCTTCTTTCAACCATTGCGGCCTGTCGGTAGTAATTGCTTTCACCCCCAGTTCAATCATTTTTTTAGCAACAGCAGGATCGTTTACAGTCCAGGTTAGCACTTCCAAATTATTTTCCTTTGCCAGCCGCATTACTTCTGCATCAATAATATTATGGTTGAGGTTCACTCCTGCAAGCCCTTTTTCTGCTGCCTGTATTATTTTTCCTGTAAGTCCGCTTTTTGAAGAACTTAACCAGTAGCATTTATTATCCGGGAATTCTTTTTGGGTATCAAGAATAGTTTTCCAGCCAAAACTTATAAAAACAATTTGATCTTCTTTACCGCTTTTTTCCACGCTTCTCTTCAGGTGGGGAAGTATTTCGCTGTTACTTTTTATTTCAACCACCAGGGTTTTACCCTCAGGTACAGTTTCAATAATTTCCGATAAGAATGGAATTTTTTCTCCTTTATATTTTTCATCTTTCCAACTGCCTACATCCAGATCACGCAACACAAGTGAAGGCGAATTCCGGATTACCATATTCCTTTTTCCTGCTGCAGTTCTTTTAGTGTCCTTATCATGATTTACCACAACCCGGTTATCTTTTGCCAATAAAACATCAACTTCCACCGCGTCAGCCCCCAATTCCCAGGCAAGGTTGGCAGCAGCAACTGTATTTTCCGGTGCCAGGTAGGATGCACCTCGATGTGCTATAATTGTTGGTTGTGCCAGCAATTCATATCCAAATAAAATAAAAATCATTAACATATATGTTTTCATCAGCTTTTCATTTTTTTTCCGAAGATAAAAAGGAAAAAATTATTAACCTGTTTTTCGGCAAAAAAAAATGTAGTTTTACACTCAGTAAAATCGTTATTGAACAGAAGTCTTTCATTTTAATATGGGAATATTTTTATTGAAACATTTGGCCAGGTTGCCATTTTGGCTGCTTTACCTGCTTTCCCGTCTTCTTTTCATTGTGATTTTTAATCTTATCGGGTACCGCAGAAAAGTAGTGCTTGAAAACCTGAGAAATGCATTCCCTGAAAAATCAGAAAAGGAAATCCAACAAATCGGGAAACGCTTTTATATCCATTTCAGCGAGTTAACCCTTGAAATAATCAAATTGCGTGACATGAATGAAGCTGATTTTAAGAAGCGAATGATTGTAAAAAATACTGAAATGCTGAACCATTATTTCAAACAAGGAAAAAGCCTCATTATATTAACTATGCATTACAATAACTGGGAATGGAGCAGTTGCCTTGTACCTTACCTGAAGCATAAATCATTGGGAGTTTATAAGCCGCTACACAATAAAAATTATGACAGTTACATTAACAACAACCGAAGCCGGATGGGAGTAGAAATGATTCCCAACCACCAGGTATTAAGAAGGGTAATAAAAGCACGAGAACAAGGTGAGGCATTCATCCTTTGGCTTGCAGGCGATCAGACTCCTCCCCTGTATCATAAATTCTGGCTCCATTTTTTAAATCAGGAGGCACTTTTTTATCCCGGTCCGGCTACAATCTCACGACGTTATAATTTCCCGGTTATCTTTCAGAAAACTATAAAAAGAGGCAGAGGAAAATATGAAACTTCATTTGAAGTGCTGATTGAAAATCCGGAGGATTTTTCTGAAGCTCAAATAATGAAAGCCTACATACAAAAAATGGAAGAAACCATTAGAAAACAACCAGAGTATTATCTTTGGACTCACAAACGCTGGAAACATAAACGTCCGGAAGGATTACCAATGAAGGATTAAAATATAGTTTCTGCTCTTCAAATTATCTAATATGAAAACCGAAGCAAACAATAATCCGATACCAGAAAACAGACTATATGTATCAGGTCCCGCTGACGAGCGCTACCAAGAGGGATTTCTGAGAAAGAACATCAATAAATTCCTTACTGGTTTGCTTTACCTGATTTCACTTTTACCATTGCGCATATTGTATGTAATTTCCGATTTCTTATACTTTTTGGTTCGGTACGTTCTTCATTACAGGTATAAAGTGGTAAAAGAAAATATTGATTATGCCTTTCCTGAAAAAACAGAGAAGGGAAAAAAGCAGATTATCCAAAAGTTTTACCGCCATTTCACCGACCTGATAATGGAAACGGTAAAACTGCACAGCATTAGTGAAAAGGAAATCAATAACCGAATTCAATACAAAGGACTTGAGTTAGTCAACGACTACTACCACAAAGGCAGGGGCATCATCATCTTTGCCATGCACCATAACAATTGGGAATGGTGCAGCCCAATGATGACTAATTTGAAGCACCATGGATTTATGATTTATAATCCCATCAGGGGAAACCAGGCAATGGAAAAGTTTCTGCTGCACTCGCGCGAAAAATGGGGAGGGAAATGCATACCTGTGCATTTATCGGCAAGAGTAACCCTCGAATTCCATCGAAATAAAATTCCTGCAGGTATCTGGTTGGGTGCCGACCAAACACCCCCTGCCAATTCAAAGTTCTGGACTGTTTTCCTGAACCGTGAAGCCCCCTTCTTTTCCGGACCTGCGAAAATTGCAGTTAAAACCAATCAGCCTGTTTTCTTTCAACACATGACCAAAATTGGTCGTGGCCGATACATAGCCCGGTTTATCCCGATGATTGAAAATCCGGCAAGTATGGATCAAAATGATATTTTACTGGCTTATATAAAAAAAATGGAGTATGTTATCAAAGAGGAACCTGAAAACTATCTTTGGTCGCACCGACGGTGGAAACATACACGTCCGGAAGGTATACCGCTAATCAATTCGTAACAGAGACATTCAATGCACTATAAAACTGATGTATTAATTTAGTGAAATTTTAAAGTCATGTAAACATATAAGGGATTTATATTCGTGTTAAGATAAGATAATGTGAGATTATAATCTAAAAACCTCCTCTTTGGGTAGTGCTTTTAGAAAAAACTTCACCGATATTAACCGAACCTGCAGATGTATTGAGAGAAAAGAATAACCCAGCTCTGCAAAACCAAACCACTTCAGATATTAAATTATAATTTTAACCGCTATTAATGGGAAAACAAGCACCAGATATATTCCTTTTCAATCCCACCTGCGAGTATGCTGTTGCAAATGGGCATCCTTCATGGCAGCCTAATCTACTGCTTCAAAAAATGGAAGAGGATTTGGGCACCTTGCCCCTTTTTCTTGCCAGACCCCATGACGTGGTATTGGTGAAAAAATTACCACCTCCGGAATTCCCTGAACAACTGAAAAAAGCAGGTTTAATAATGCCTCAGTTTATAAAGACAGAAGATGCTATAAAAAATAAAGCATTTATAGACTCTCCAAAAAGCAGGTTGCTCCCATGGGGATGGAGTCCGGCAGCACATAAATTGCTGAGTCCGCTTAAATCCTCCTGCTCAGCAGAGTTTACATCATCACCGGTTGCAGAATGGAGATCTGAATACAAACAAATCTACTCTAAAAAATTTGCTCTTGAAATTTTAAAAGATGTATTGCCTCTGTTACCCGGAGGTGCCATACTGCCACCACATCTTATTCCCGAAACATGTACAACCCGGCAGGAATTGGAGATACTTATTAACAAATGGGGAAAATTAATGGTAAAAGCTCCCTGGAGCAGCTCAGGACGGGGCCTGCAGCGGGTTACAACAACACCTGTGGCACCTAAAGTCTGGGAAAAACTGCTGGGAATTATAAATGAACAGGGATTTGCTATGGCTGAACCATACCTCAATAAAATCCTCGATATGGCCCTTCAATTCAGGATAAAAAACGGAAAGGTTACCTATTTAGGAATCAGCCGGTTCTTTACCGATAAAAAAGGACAGTACCAGGGAAATTTTTTGAATGGCTGGCCCGTATCAACAGAACAGCAGGCAACAGATTTTTTAGAATCATTTATAGAAATTCTAATCCCCCGGCTTTCTATGGTTGTTGAGGGAAGTTTGCTTGCTGAATATTATGAAGGTGTTTTTGGTATCGATACATTACTATTTCAGGATAGCCAGGACCTGTTGCGCATAAATCCATGCCTCGAAATAAACGTGAGACAAAATATGGGACTACTCTCATTAAAACTCGAAAAATTACTGGCTCCCGGCAAAAAGGCACTATTTAAAATCTTCTTTCAAAAAGAAAAGAGTTTTTACTCATTTCAGAAAGAAATGGAAACCCGATATCCATTGGTGGTCAGCAATAACAAAATTAAATCAGGGTTCTTCCCGCTAACGCCCACTGATGAAAATTATTTGTTTGGTGCATATATCCTGGCTGATATATAGCTTCATTATGAAATATAAGTTGGTTAATTTCCATATTCATTAAAAGACCTTTTTGTCTTTTAGTAAATTATTTCCTATCTTTGAGGCATCATTATAAAATAAATACATGTATGAAAATAACATTAGATACACCAGTAGGAGAAATTGTTAAAACCAATTTCAAAACCGCCACCTTATTTCAGGCAAATAAGATAGATTATTGCTGCAACGGACATCAGACCATCTCGGCAGCCAGTGAAAAGGCAGGTATTCAACCACAATTACTGGTTGGAAAACTGGAAGATATTCTTCAGGAAACTGATCCGGATACTGAATATATTAACAATCTTGATTTAGCTGATTTGGCTGATTACATTGTTAAGCGTCACCATTCCTATGTTCAGAAAAACATTCCGTTTCTGAAGCAAAATCTGGATAAAATAGCTCAGGTTCATGGAGAAAATCATCCTGAACTGGTTGAAGTAAAGGATCATTTCTATGTTTCGGCAGGTGAATTGACCATGCACATGCAAAAGGAAGAGCTGGTATTATTTCCCTATGTAAAGAAAATGGAACAAGCTAAAAAGGAGAATAATATTCTTCCTCCTTCAGCCTTCGGATCGGTATCCAGTCCCATTTCAGCCATGATGGTTGAACACCAGAACGAAGGAGAAAGGTTTGAAAAAATTGCTATGCTTACCAACAACTACCAGGTACCAGAGGATGGTTGTACAACTTATGAAGTTACTCTAAAACAACTGGCTGATTTTGAAAAAGATCTGCATAGACACATTCACCTGGAAAACAACATCCTGTTCACGAAAGCAAAATTGATGGAAGAAAGTTTTTAATCATTAATGCATGAATAAAACACCTATTCTGATTTCAGGCGTTATGTTCTTTTGGGCAGGATTTGTCAGTTCTATAAGTTTTATGGAGGCCTGGTTAAAATTCCAGGCCCCGGGGGTATCTCTGGAAACAGGACTTAGTATAGGCAAACTGATTTTTGGGGCATTGAACCGGATGGAATGGGTGTTTGTTTTTCTTTTATTAATTGGAATGTTTCCTTTTATCAAAAAAACAACAAAAAAATTTTCGTTCTTAATCGGAAGCGTACTTTTAATTCTTGTTGCTCAGACTTTCCTTTTACTGCCTGAACTAAATGAAAGGGCTGAAATGATTATTGCAGGAAATGAACCGGGAGAATCACCAGTTCACCTATTTTTTGGAATAGCTGAAGTGGGTAAAGTTTTAACTCTCCTGTATCTTGGATTTTATTCCTTAAAATTATTTCGCACCATACGCAGAAAGGATTAAGTTAATCGTGAAGTTAAACTTTAAAACACAATGTTATGAGCATCAAATATTTGCCGGCAGATCCCGATTATTATGACATGATCGAAACGGAAAGAACTGCCAGTAACAAAGCTGTTATCCATTATTTTAAAGATGAAAATTCAATAGGTGAAGAAAAAGGGAAAATTAAAGGGATAACTGCCAATCATCAAAATGAAGACTTTGTTTCCCTTGAAAATGGGAAAGGTATACGTATTGATCGCATCATTGTAATAAATGGTAAGCCAGGTCCTGCCTACGATGAATACGACAGTTATGCCCTTGCCTGCCTTGATTGCATGGGTGGAATGGATTAAATCCATTACGACTGGTATTCTTTTTATAAAATTAGAGTTCAGGAACAAAATGAATTCAGCAATCGATCGAAACTTGCCTGCTCCATTGCCCGGGCAAGAAAGGATAATAATACTTGGAGCCGGATTTGGCGGGCTTAAAACAGCCCGTCTGCTTTCCTCCGATACCCGATTCCAGCTCCTGATAATTGACCGAAACAATTACCACCAGTTCCAACCTCTTTTATACCAG
Organism: Mariniphaga sp.; assembly: GCA_041642235.1. Taxonomy (GTDB): domain Bacteria; phylum Bacteroidota; class Bacteroidia; order Bacteroidales; family Prolixibacteraceae; genus Mariniphaga. Next base: position 9,710 of record JBEPWX010000016.1, on the reverse strand, counting down.
GTGGCAACTGCAGGGCTTGAACCTAGCAGCATAAGTTTTCCAATTCGGAAATCCTTTCAGCAGAAAAAAAATGTTTTTATCAGAGTAGCGGAGATCCAAAAGGTTGAACCAGGGACGAAAACCGTAATTACCAGCAATGGGAGTTATAAATACGATAAACTAATCATTGCATTGGGGACTACAACCAATTTTTTTGGAAACAATCAGCTAGAGGAAAACACAATTGGGCTTAAAAGCATTTCCGAGGCGCTGTATATCCGAAACCAGATCCTGAAAAATTACGAAAAAGCTCTGATATCTATCGGACAGGAAGAGCGTGAAGCCGCACTTAACATCGCAATTGCCGGCGGAGGCCCTACAGGAGTGGAACTGGCAGGAGCCATTGCAGAACTTAGGAATACCATCCTTCCGAAAGAATACCCCGAACTTGATTTTTCCAAAATGAACATTTTCCTCATTGAAGCTACCGATCGGCTGCTGAATTCCATGTCGTCATCCTCCTCTCAAAAGGCAGAAAAATACCTTGGGCACCTGGGGGTAAACGTACTGCTCAATACAAGGGTAGAGTCATATGACGGAAAGACAGTAGCCACAAGCTCCGGAAATATTCTTAGCTCAAACATGGTGTGGGCAGCAGGAATGAAAGGTATACACATAAAAGGATTACCAGCCGGTGCATTTGTGCATGGAGGACGAATAGCAGTAAATGAATTCAACAGGGTAAAAGGATGTGAGCATATATATGCTCTGGGCGATATTGCTGCCATGGCAACACCGGAATATGCAAAAGGTCACCCTCAGGTAGCACCTGTTGCCATCCAACAGGCAAAGAACTTTGTTGAGAACTTAATACGCGAGCGACAGAATAAAACCTTAAAACCCTTTAAATATAAAGATAAAGGAACCATGGCAACTGTTGGCCGTAATCTGGCAGTAGTAGAGTTACCCGGCCTGAAATTTGGTGGCTTTATAGCATGGTTTATCTGGATGTTCGTTCACCTGATGAGCATCCTGGGCATTAAAAACCGATTTTTTATTTTCATTAACTGGCTCACCAATTACTTTACGTACAATCTTTCGTTAAGGCTAATAATAAAACCAGGCAAATAGCTCAACATAAGGCCGTAATTTCCAAAGATGCCGTATCTCTTATAGCTTAAATAATCTTATTATCCTTTTGCCGTGATATGTGTTTTTTTTTGTAATTTAATCCTTTCTTACGAATTCAGCGAAAGGAATCACAATGGGAAAAGAAGAAAAACAAGCCGGCAAATCAAAAAAAATATCAAAAAAAGACTATAAAAAAGAGTTAAAAAAACTCCAGATTGAACTGGTAAAGCTTCAGGAGTGGATTAAACGAAAGGGATTAAGGGTTGTAGTTGTTTTTGAAGGGCGTGATGCTGCCGGCAAAGGAGGGACAATCAAACGAATTACACAAGTTTTAAACCCACGAATTTGCAGGGTTGTAGCATTGGGTACCCCAACCGAAAAAGAAAAAACCCAATGGTATTTTCAGCGATATTCCGGTCATCTGCCAGCCAGTGGAGAGATGGTACTGTTTGACCGAAGCTGGTACAACCGTGCAGGAGTAGAGAAGGTAATGGGATTTTGCACAAATGATGAATATTGGGAATTTTTGCGTTCATGCCCGAATTTCGAGCGGATGCTCATCCGATCAGGCACAATTCTTATAAAATACTGGTTCTCAGTAAGTGCAGAGGAGCAGGAAAAGCGTTTTAAATCCAGAAATGCCGATCCCACAAAACGATGGAAATTAAGTCCGATTGATCTAAAATCCCGTGAGATGTACCTCGAATATTCCAAGGCCAAGGATGAGATGTTTGCTTATACCGATACCAAGATAAGCCCGTGGTTTATGGTAGATGCCGACAATAAAAAAAGAGCACGCCTGAATTGCATCCATCACCTGCTTTCAATGATTGAATATGAAGATCTCACACCCGACCCTATTGAGTTACCCCCCAGGAATGAATTTAAAGCTTACGTCAGACCTCCGCTCGAAGAGATTACTTATGTTCCTGAAATTTATTAAGAAAATGAAAAATCGAAAAATAATTAACCTGTTGTTTCAATTTTCAAGGGTCATGGTCATCTGATATAGATGTCTCTCATGATCTTCCAAAAAATTCTGAAACAAAATTCCCTGATTATTCTTTTCATAATTTCGCTGAATCAGTTCAAGATAGGCATAGGTCCAGAGAATTTCATGATACATTCCATCATCTTTTACAGTCACTTCTTCTTTTGTTGCCATGGTGGCAGTCTGTTGCAGCGGGGTTTCACGATTCCCTTCAATTTTCTGCTTCATAGGAATGCCGGCGAATTGCATGGCTTCTGAGGTAGCTTTAATATCCGGCCAATCGGAAATATTCTGAGCATTCATAAGTGAAGCAAAATGACTTGGTGCATTACCATGAAGAAGGACCCATGCAGCATAATGCGACACATCATTGAGCTTAAGGACAGTATCTTTAGGAGGTGGTGCCCAGGGCCGCCGAAAATACTGAACTAGTTCATCAACCAGAATATCAGCTGCCTCATGTGTAAGCACATTGTCGTTTTTAAGTTTATTCAACAACTCAATCCCCGCATCGGAAATCAAATAAGGAGTATTTGCTATTACCTCAGGGAAAAGCTGCTGAACCCACACCGGCAATTGGGATACTTCAAGCTGACTCACATAAATTTTTGGATACCCGTTAATAAAAGGCTCAAAATGAATTGCTTTCAAATTTTTTGCAGCAATGAAATATTTGCCGGAAGGGGTATAACCAAGACAGTCAAAAATATGACGTATTCCCTCAATGCCACCGGGTTGTTCACCCGTTTGCGTATTCAATGTTCGAAACCCAATGTGATCGATAACTACACTACCTCCACGACGGTTCACCATTTCGTTGTAATGACGTGCAAACGAAACCCTGTTAAGAAAGCCTTCCCAAAGTTTTCCTGCCAGTTCAGCTGTAATATCCTCCTTTTTCCTTTTCATACTTTATTAAACTTAAAAAGATGCTTTCAGGTTACCAAAAAACATATGTTTAATAGTATAAAATTGAAATTTAATTTCCTAAAACAGTAAAAAAAACGAAAGAATTATTAAAGGAATATAATTGTGAAAGAAAAAATTCAGACAGTCTCCAGATCTTTCTTCTTATTTTCATTCATAAACTTCAACACTTCGTGTTTTGTGAAATAAGAAGTAGCACCAGTTTTTGTGGCATTAAGGGCACCAGCTGCATTTCCAAAACTTAAAGCCTCCTGAAGCGTTTTACCGAGAAGGAAATAATGAATAAAGCCTGCAGAAAATGCCATTCCTGATCCAATATTATCCTTCAGCTCTATTTTAAATCCTGAATCGTAGAATTCTCCTTCTGAATTATGGAAAGCAAAAACACCATTTTGTCCGCGGGTTATAAGCACCAGATCAATCTGAAATGTATTAACCAGTTGCTCACCAAACCGGCTTAAATCCCCTTTTATAAACCCCAGTTTTTCGGTTAGAAAATCAATTTCTTTTTCCTTAATGCGAACTATATGAGCCGACTGAAGTAAGTGTTTAACCAACGAAACATTAAAAAAATGCTGAAATAATTTTAAGTCTAAAAATTTCAATGATACTGAAGACTCTTTTATCAGTTCCCGAATGGTATTTTTTGAGATACCAAAACGCTGGGGCAACAAACCATAAAACAGACAATCGGCATTGCGGGCAAGTTCCAGGGCTTCGGGGGTGAACTCAATATGATCAAAAGCAACATCAGGTGTAACATCAAAAATAGTCTCATTCTTTTCGTCAAAGGTAACATTGACTGTGCCGGTAGGAAATTCCGGGTCAACCTGAACATCATTTACCGGAATATCCAACTCCTGCAGCCGTTTAATTGCCTGCATCCCCAAACTATCATTCCCAACACGTGAAAGCAGATGACCTTCCTCGCCAAAAGAATTGCAGCGGAATATAAAATTTGATGGAGTACCTCCCAATACTTTTTCGTTGGGCAGAATATCCCATACTACTTCCCCGAATGCAACTATTTTTTTTCCCATGATTATTTTTGCAGCCCACAAAAATAGCGATTAATCAACTAGAATTCAAAATTTATATATACAGCAAATTCATAAAAAATCTAAAGAAAAATTATTAAAAAAAGAAGAGTACGCTTAAAGCTGAGAAACACTTTCACCAAAAGATTCTCTCTAAATTGTTCAGTAGTTTTAGAACGATTTTTTTATTCCTTTCCCTGCTAAACCGGCACGTCATCACATCGGATATTTAACACCCTGTCAATATTACAACAAAATCCGGCACCTTTAACTTGTCTGCAAACAAAGAAAGTCATTAGTTGAAAATCTGAAAATCCGCATCACTCAGGTTGTAAAACATTTTTTAATACCTTGCGTTCTTTACACAAAAGCAATTCAAATGAATTTTTTGGCTCATTTATATTTATCGGGTAATGACGAGAAATTGATTACAGGCAATTTTATAGGAGATTATGTCAAAGGAAAAAACTTTTTGAACTATCCGGGTAAGATAAGAGAAGGCATCATCCTGCACCGTCAAATTGATTCGTTTACCGACTCCCACTCCTGTTTCCGACAGGTTAAAGTGCTCTTCAGGGAAGAATTTGGATTGCATTCAGGAGTGGTCACCGATATTGTATTCGATCATATATTAGCCAGCCATTGGGGAAGTTACTGTAGCCAATCGTTAACAGAATTTGCTCAAAACATTCATGCTGTGCTTCTTTCACACTTAAAGTATCTTCCGCACCGTGTCCGGGATTTTCTTCCAGTACTCATAAAAAACCGCCGGCTGGAATCGTATGCAAGTACGGAAGGAATTCATCAATCACTCGAGATAATGGGCCGTTATACATCCCTTCCAGAAAAGGCAGACACAGCAATTGCAATTATGAAATTCAATTTTGATTTCATAGAAAGTCAGTTTACAACTTTCATGCATGAAGTTATTACCTACACAGAAAAAGAAGCCGGCCTGGCAATCAGGAAACCCATGTCCGCCAGAGTTTCATCAGTTTAACTATGCCTGCATTTCATAATAGTTTTCATCGAAGAAAAAATTAGCTTCTCCGAAAGCTGGCTCCAGGTCATCTATCCAGATAGCATCGGTATTATATTTTGCAAAGAAGGGTTTGCCAACCCATCCCGGATCGCGACCCTGCAGAAAATTTAATACAAATACTTTCTGCCCTTTAATTTCTGAAACCCCAACTATTTGAACTTTCCCAGGATGACATGACATACTGGGACCTTTCACTGTCCGGCAGATGCCGCTCACCTGGCTGTATGCATTTCTGAAAATATGCCATGCCTGGTTCAGAGTAACAGCAAAATAATCACGTGGACCTGTATCTCTGGAGACAAACATATAATAAGGAATAATTCCAAGTTTTACCTGTTCTTTCCAGTTTTCAGCCCATATATCGGCATTTGCATTTATGTGGCGCAACAAGGGTGATTGAGAACGAATCTGTACACCAGCAGCTATCAGGCGGCTTACTGCTTCCTTAACGGCCTTGGTTTTTAATTCTCCTGCGTGATTTATATGAGCCATTAAGGCTATATTGAAGCCTTTCTTTTTCATTTTCCTGAACAGGCGTATTAAATCATCTGCATCAGAATCGGTAGTAAACCGGTAAGGCCAGTATGCCAATGATTTTGTTCCAATCCGAATAGTTTTAAGATGTGGAAGATCGGCATTGACAAGTGCCTCAAAATACGCTTCGAAAAAACGGGTTTTCATTATTGCCGGATCACCTCCGGTAAATAAAACGTCCGTAATTTCAGGATGGGCCTTTAAATATCTTACCAGTGCATCGGTTTCTTTCATGGCAAATTTAAACTCATTCAGTGCAAACTGAGGCCAGCGAAAACAAAAGGTACAATAGGCATGACAGGTTTGCCCCTGCGTTGGAAAAAAAAGCATAATTTCCCGGTACTTATGTTGTATACCATTTAGCTTTTCCCCTTTAAAAACCGGGACATTACTTTCCTGTCCGGCTGGATTGGGATTCATACTCAACCTTATTTTCCTTACTGCATCCTGGACTTCTTTTATAGGAGCTTCCTTACGCAATAACGATGCAATTAAATTAAAACTGCCTTTATCAAGCATATCCTTTTGAGGAAAATTCAGAATAAATGATGGGTCTGTTTCGAAATTATCCCAGTCAATCAATTCATCCAATACATAATTGTTGGTTTTAAATGGCAAGACAGTTCCAACAACTTCAATGTTGAATTTCTGTTCTTCGGTCAGGTAAGATATCTGGGGGATTTCTCTGAAATTGTGCAAAGAATACGATTTATACTCCATCATTGATAAGATTTTGAAAAGAATGATAGAACCATTCTTTTTTAGGTTGTTAATATCCCCGGTGGAATATTTTTTTAATTACGAAAAAATTACAATTTTTTTCAAAGTTGCGCGAATATACTAAATTCTGCCCTTTTTTAAAAATACAACCTTATGACGTTTGTCATATACTGGATTGTTAACTAACTCGACAAGTAATCGAAACGACTGGCATCGAGACGTAGAAATATAAATAGTAAAATGGTAAATGCCCAAAGAGAAGAGCCTCCATAACTAAAAAAAGGCAGAGGTATCCCGATTACAGGCATCAGGCCAATTGTCATTCCAATATTGATCATAAAATGAAAAAACAGGATGGCCGCCACAGAATAGCCATATATCCGGGAAAATCCCGAACGCTGTCGTTCAGCTAATATTATCAGACGAATAAACAATATTAAAAACAACAGCACAATTGCTGAACTGCCAATAAACCCCCATTCCTCACCTACCGTGCAAAAGATAAAATCAGTACTTTGCTCGGGTACAAAGTTAAATTTGGTTTGTGTTCCGTTTAAGAATCCCTTCCCCGAAAACCCACCTGAACCAATGGCAATTTTACTTTGATTCACATTGTATCCAATGCCAAGAGGATCGGATTCAATTCCAAATAATTCGTTTATTCGGGCCTGCTGATAAGGTTCCAAAATTTTTTCAAACGCATAATTAACTGAAAGCGAAAAAAATACAGAGGCAATCAGAATTACAGATATCACTATATAACTTTTAAGATGCTTTCGAAAACTGTAAATTAAAATGATTAGACCCCCCAAGAGTAGCATTCCTTCGAAAAGGTGTTCCAGTTTATAACCCGAACTGGTTGCAAAATTTAGTCCGGCAAGAAATGCAAAGGTTATTGCCAGAATCAAAGCAATTCTGAAAAAATGAACTAACCCCTGACTGGCAATTAAAAATACAAATAATGCCAACCCGGTTAATACAGATAACAGAATTATGGGGGGCAATACCAATGAAAAGATAAATAGCAGGCCACCAAGGGTAGCAAAAAACAGCACAATTTCGGACAAGCCTTCCCGATATAAAACCAGAATAAAAATAAAATATACAAGTGCAGAGCCGGTATCGTTTTGCATTAAAATGAGGATAGCCGGTAAAAACATGATGCCTGCAATTATCGCCAGTGATTTAAGGGATTTTAATTTAAAACCATACGAACTCATGTATTTCGATAAGGCCAGTGCTGTAGCAAACTTACCAAATTCCGCAGGCTGTAAACTAAAACCTCCAATAATAAGCCATGACTTTGAATTATTAACTTCAGCACCTACAAACAGCACCAGTACCAACAGGAGAATAACCGCTGCATAAATGTAATAGGAGAAAAAAACATAAAAATCCGTTTCGATTATAAGTATAATGAAGGCAATGAGTAATGCTGCCCCAATCCATATCATCTGCTTGCCATATCGCTGCGATACATCAAAAATGCTCGTATGTTCAGCATCGTAGACGGCAGAATATATATTTACCCAGCCCAATAAAACCAGAACCAGATAAAGTAGTATTGTAACCCAGTCGATATTTGCCCAGAGGCTGTTTCTTTTTGCCATTTACTTTGGTTGATTTGGGTTTAATAAATTGGCATCAATCATTCGCGTTTCCACCCATTTCCTGGAAGGTGAAATTGAATCGTTTAAATATTTTTCCACCAGCAGGCTGGCTATGGGAGCTGCATATCTTGCTCCCCAGACTCCATTTTCAATATATACTGAAATAGCTATTTTGGGATTGTCTTCAGGTGCAAATGCCATAAATACCGAATGGTCGGAACCCTGATTATTCTGAACAGTTCCGGTTTTTCCACACATTACAACATTTGGAACCTTAATATAGGAGCCGGAAGCTGATAGTTCGACCGACATTTTCATGCCTTTTATTACCGGCTCAAAATGCTCTTCAGAGATTCCCACATAGTTTTTTTCCCTAAAACTGTTACTAATCTCCGCTCCATCAATATCTTTCACCACATGCGGAGTATAATAAAATCCACGATTGGCAATAGCAGCAGTGTAATTTGCCATCTGAACAGGTGTCACACCCAATTCACCCTGTCCAATTGCCATTGAACGCACCGTAAGGGGCCTCCAGCGTCCTACACCATAAATAGCATTAAAATAGGAAACCTCGGGAAGACTACCATTTGATTCAACCGGAACATCCAGCCCCAGTTTACGTCCCATTCCAAATTTAAGCACATGCTCCCGCCATATATTATATCCTTCGGCTGAAGTAGGATACTTTGCAATGATTGATCGGTAGGTGTTCCATAAAAACGGGTTACACGATTCCTTTATTGCCTCAACTACACCAAGAGGAGATGAGTGATTGTGTGTGCAGCGGATAGGTGTGGAACCTTTACCTGCACACGAAAAACGGGTATTGACATTAATACTTTGCTCCTCTAATGCTATCAGAGCATTAATTACCTTAAAGGTCGATCCGGGCGGATATTCCGACAGAAGTGCCCGGTTAAACAGGGGCTTTAAGGTATCGGTCAGCAATTTTCCGTAATTAACTCCCCGTTGCCTGCCCACAAGCAGATTGGGATGGTATCCCGGGGCACTGGCCAGCGCAAGAACTTCTCCCGTTGAAGGCTCAATTGCCACAACGCTTCCTCTTTTATTCTGAAGAAGTTCTTCGGCATAAAGCTGCAAATCGATGTCAAGCGATGAGACCAGGTTATGTCCCACCTCCGCCGGGGAATCTTCTATTCCCCCTAAAAAACTTCCCTGAATGCGGTTGTGCACATCCACCAGAAATTTCTTTTTACCCTTAATTCCACGAAGCCTTTCTTCATATGTTTTTTCTATACCGCTAATGCCAATATAATCACCCATGCTGTAGTAATTATCTCTTGACAGGTCGGCAGAATTCACCTCCCCCACATAACCCAGTACATGTGCTGCTACCGGGTAATTATATTCTCTTAATGTTCTCGATTGGGTATGAAAACCTTTGAACCGGTATATCTTTTCCTGCAGAACAGCATAAGTTTCGGGAGCTATTTGCTTAACAATGATTGATGGCTTATAACGTGAATATTCACTTGCTTCTTTAATCCGTACCTCCAGATCCTCCTTTGTAAGCTCAAGCAGGCTGCACAGATAAAGGGTATCAAATTCTCCAACTTCACGGGGGGTGATCATCAAATCGTAGGAAGGTTTGTTATGAACCAGCAATTTTCCATTCCGGTCGTATATTAATCCCCGTGCAGGGTATTGGGTAATCTCCCGCAAAACGTTATTGGTGGCAAAAACCTTATAGGTGGGATCAAGCATCTGCAATCTGA
>JBEPWX010000015.1:0-17356 GCA_041642235.1 Mariniphaga sp. | reverse complement strand
AAATGAGTTGAATATATTCCGACTGTAAACATTCTGCTTTTGTTTTATTTTAACTCGCAAAAATAGGTAACCTCAGGTTAAATAAAAACAATACAGGCAATTTTTTCGTTTGATTTAGCGCTCGTACCTTTTTTGATTAGAATAAAAAGAATTGTAGTATTTTTAGTTAAAAATTTAGAACTATGCTTACAAGAATTGAAAGAATACCTGAATTAAAAGAGAATATTTCCACAGCTGTATTAGCCTGTAATTTTGAATCCGTTTCTTTTTCATTTTTAGATGAAAGAGAATTAAAGTATATGAAAAAAAAATTATCAGTGGAAAATGATTGGGCACTTACACGGCCTTCATCAGTTATTTTCTTCAGTAAAACAACCGATAATAATCAAAATGGCTCCCGGCTTGAAGGGGCACGCAAATCGGGTTCAAAATTTTATGATTTGTTAAAGCAGGAAAAAATAAAATCTGTTCAGATTATAGGTTACAGTAACAATGATATAACACTGGCTTTTATTGAAGGGTTGCTATTATCGTCCTATTCATTTTCAAAATATAAAAGTGAAAAGGATGAATATGCACCCGGGGAACTGCTGCTTTTTGATAATGAAATAACCGCAGAACGTATTTCAGAATTAATAAATCTAATTCGGGCAGTATTTTATGCAAGGGATCTTGTAAATGAACCACTTTCTTATTTAAATGCTGAATGCTTTTCCGAAGAAATTGAAAAGATGGGTAAGGAAGCAGGGTTTGCAGTTGAAGTTTTCAACAAGAAAAAAATTGAAGCTTTGCGGATGGGTGGATTACTGGCAGTAAATAAAGGGAGTATCGATCCTCCTACCTTCACAGTAGCGGAATGGAAGCCGCAAAATGCAACGAATGAAAAGCCATTAGTGTTGGTTGGAAAAGGTGTGGTATACGATACCGGAGGTCTTAGTCTGAAACCTACACCAAAATCAATGGATTATATGAAAAGTGATATGGCGGGAGGGGCAGTGGTGGCGGCCACATTATATGCAGCAGCAAAAAACAGGCTTCCCATTCATCTTATAGGTTTAATACCTGCTACAGATAACCGTCCCGATGGAAATGCCTATGTGCCAGGAGATGTTATAACTATGTTTGATGGGACAACAGTGGAAATAAAAAATACCGATGCAGAAGGGCGCTTATTGCTTGCTGATGCACTTAGTTATGCAAAAAAATACAATCCTCATCTGGTTATAGATATTGCAACTCTTACCGGTTCGGCTGAAATAATTACCGGTCCGCATGCTATGGCTGCTATGGCCAATAGTGCGCACTATCTTCAAATTATTAAAGATGCAGGCGAAAAAGTATTCGAGCGAATGGTGGAAGTTCCCTTATGGGAGGAGTTTTCCAAACCACTGAAATCAAATATTGCCGACTTAAATAACCTGGGAGTGCGCGAAGCTCAGACCTCCATAGCAGGGAAATTCCTAGAGCATTTTACCTCATATTCCTGGATCCATTTGGATATTGCCGGTGTGGCCTGGTTACAGGAGAAAGACTATTATCGACCGGTTGGAGGAACCGGCTTTGGTGTGCGGTTGTTGTATCACTTCTTGAAATTATTCAATTAAAAACGTAACTTTGCCATTCGTTTATAAAGGATTAATAATAAACCTGACAGTTTATAAGGAATGACAGATACTATAAAAGTAGGAATATCACACGGCGATATAAATGGAATCAGTTATGAAGTTATATTAAAGACATTGCTCGATGCACGGATTCTTGAAATGTGCACCCCAATCATTTATGGTTCACCAAAAGTAGCTGCTTATCATAGAAAAGCTCTTAATATTAACAACCTTAGCCTGAATCATGTAAAAAGTCCCAAAGAGGCAGGGCCAAACAGAGCACATGTACTTAATTGCATTGATGACGATGCGCGGGTTGAATTGGGTAAATCAACAACTATTGCAGGTGAAGCAGCATTTATGGCACTCGACAGAGCTGTTTCCGACCTTCAGGAGGGATTGATTGATGTACTTGTTACTGCTCCTATTAATAAAGATAACATTCAAAGTGAGCGTTTCAATTTTCCGGGACATACAGAATTTTTGGCACAGCGTTTCAATTCAAAAAATTACCTGATGCTGATGGTAAGTGAAATCATGAAGATCGGACTTGTGACAACACACTTACCTATATCGAACGTTGCAGAATATATTACGAAAGAAGCAATTTTGTCGAAAATAAGGATTATTTCCGAGTCGTTGCAACAGGATTTTGCCATTACCCGTCCACGTATTGCCGTATTGGGATTAAACCCACATGCTGGTGATAATGGATTACTGGGGAAAGAAGAAAATGAAGTTATTCTACCTGCCATAATTCAGGCAAAAAAAGAAGGACTTATTGCGCTGGGTCCATATCCTGCAGATGGATTTTTTGGATCAGAAGATTACCGGAAATTTGATGCAATACTGGCGATGTATCATGATCAGGGATTGATTCCATTTAAACTGGCATCATTCGACCGTGGCGTAAATTATACAGCAGGGCTGCCTTTTATCAGAACATCTCCTGCTCATGGAACTGCCTATGCTATTGCCGGTGAAGATAAGGCTTCTCCCGATTCCTTTCGCCAGGCCCTGTACCTTGCCCTTGATGTATACAGGAACCGTAAAATATACGAGGAAATTTCAAAGAACCCCCTTAGAAAATATGACATAACTTCCAACCAGGAAGACGAAAGTGTGGATATTGAAGCTGAAGACGATCAAAATTATTAAAAGTTTTATCGATGTATGAATTTATCCGGGGAAGGATAGAAGGTCTTAATCCAGCAATCGCAGTGGTTGAAACTGGCGGAATTGGATTTTTTATTAACATATCACTTAATACTTACATTAAAATAAAGGGGGAAAAAGAGGTTTACCTGTTGCTTCATCAGGTGGTGAGGGAAGATGCTCACATTTTATTTGGGTTTGCCGAAAATCGGGAACGTGACTTGTTCCGGAATCTTATTTCCGTGAATGGAGTTGGTGCTGGTACAGCCATTATGATGCTTTCATCATTAAATCCGGATGAGATCGCCGAAGCAGTAGCCGCAGGCAATGCAGATTTATTGAAAACAATAAAAGGAATAGGGATTAAAACCGCACAACGCATCATAATCGATCTAAAAGATAAGCTTGGAAAAATTAGCGGGAATGCACAAATTTTAATTTCAACAGACAATACTCTTCAAAATGAATCGTTATCAGCATTAGTCATGCTGGGGTTCACCAAAAAAGATGCAGAGAAAGTTGTCGCGAAAATAATCAGGGACAATCCGGATGCAACCGTAGAAGGTGTGGTAAAATCAGCATTAAAAAGGTTATAAATCAGGAATGAAATTGGCCCGTAATTTTTGTATGTCAGACTTTTTTTGCCTGCTAATCGTTATGCTTACGATTAACGGTAACAGTTTTGCAGCTATTAGCGAGTCAGATATTTTACAAATGCAACCTCAGGATACTGTTGTTATAGATACTACCGGAACGTTGCCTTTTCCTTTTCAGGATCAACCTGCATTTGGACTCCCTTCACAAGATACAGCCAAAATTTTTCTTAAAAAGCCCAGCAACATTAACTTTGAAATTGAATATGATCCTGAAACAGGTCAATACATTTTTTATGAAAAAATTGGAAGGTTAAATTACCGGCTTCCTCAAACAATGTCGCTTGAGGATTATGTCAATTATGACTTTCAAAAATCAGTGCAGGATTATTGGAGACAGCGTAGCAGAATTCATGAACTGGACCAGCGCGGATCTCTGATTCCACAATTAACTGTGGGAGGAGAAGCCTTCAATCGTGTGTTTGGGGGAAATGTAGTTAATATCCAGCCACAAGGTTATGTTGAGGTTAGCTTTGGATACCAGGTTAACACTACTGAAAATCCGGCTATTCCGGAACGTCTGCGGAAAGTTCCTACTTTCGATTTCGATGAACAGATCCAAATGAATGTTACAGGCCAGATTGGCACTAAGATGAACATGCGTGTGAATTACAACACCGAAGCTACTTTCGATTATGAAAACAGGATGAACCTTGAATACACTGGTGATGAAGATGAGATCATTAAACGAATAGAGGCAGGTAATGTTTCTCTGCCCCTGAGTGGTTCCCTTATTACGGGGGCATCAAATTTGTTTGGTGTAAAAACCGAAATGCAGTTTGGACGTCTTACACTTACAACATTATTCTCACAGCATAAGGGAGAATCACAAACTGTAGAAACAGAGGGCGGTGCCCAAATCACCAATTTCGATATATCAGCAGCCAATTATGATGCCAACCGACATTTTTTCCTCTCACACTTTTTCCGTGATAATTATAATCAGTGGTTAAGGAATCCTGCTGTTCCAACTTCTCCAATTACAATTAATAAAATTGAAATCTGGGTTACAAACAAATCAAACAATTTCACAGAATCTAGAAATATCATCGCATTTCAAGACCTTGGAGCTCATGAACCCCATATCTACAATGAGATTCCTTCATTTCAGGAAACTGGCAGCATGCCTTATCCGGAAAATATTTTTCCTCATAATGACGCCAATGGGTTGTATTATGAAATGACAAATACTTACAATGAAATTCGTTCAATTCAAAATATAACCTCTGTAATGAATCAGTTTGGTTCTCAGTTTGCTGGAGGGCAGGATTATGAAAAAATTGAACAGGCCCGGAAACTGAATCCTTCAGAATATACTGTAAACAATCGTTTAGGATATATTTCTTTAAATACTTCGCTTAATACTGATGAGGTGCTGGCAGTTGCCTATAGCTACACATCAGGTGGAAAAGTTTTCCAGGTAGGTGAATTTTCAACCGATGGAGTTGGAGCTCCCGGGACTTTAATTCTTAAACTGATTAAGGGTACCAATTTGTCACCCAATCTGCCCACATGGGATTTGATGATGAAAAACATTTATAATCTGGATGCCTATCAACTTACCCCGCAAGACTTTACTTTAAATATTGTATATCAAAATGATTCTACCGGCACCTATATAAACTACTTGCCAGAGGGAAGGATTAACGGACATATCCTTCTTGGTGTGATGAATCTTGATCAATTAAACAAGCAACTCGACCCCTATAAGGATGGTGTTTTCGACTATATTGAAGGCATCACCGTAAATTCTAACCGGGGAAGAATTATCTTTCCTGTGATAGAACCATTTGGCAGTCATTTAGGTGATTCGCTCCAAAATCCTGCTCTCATAGAAAGATACACCTTTCAATCGCTCTACGATTCGACACAGGTTTTTGCTGAACAGGATGCAGAGCATAATAAATACAGGATGGTAGGTAGCTACAAAGGAGCTTCCGGATCAGATATAGCCCTTGGGGCATTGAACCTCGCGGAAGGTTCTGTTAAGGTTACTGCAGGCGGACGTGAGCTGCTGGAGAATGTTGACTATACAGTTGATTATACCCTTGGAAGAGTAAAAATCATAAATCAGGCATTATTGGAAGCAGGAACTCCTATTCAGGTTTCAACTGAAAGTGAAGATCTATTTACCATGCAGCGCAAGACTTTACTTGGAACACACGCCAATTACGCTTTCTCCGATAATTTTAATATAGGTGCCACTGCCCTTTATATGCAGGAACGGCCATTAACTCAAAAAGTGGACTATGGCGAAGATCCGATATCAAATCTGATGGTGGGAATGGATGCACGCTGGTCAACACAGAGCCAGTTTCTTACAAAAGCTGTTGATGCACTCCCTTTTTACAGCACCAATACACCATCAACAGTTGATTTCGAAGCCGAAATTGCACGTTTGTTACCAGGTCATTCCAGTGTTATTGAAAAAAGCGGGAATGCCTATATTGACGATTATGAAGGTACCAAGACAACTATTGATTTAAAAGCCAGACAGTCGTGGTCATTTGCCAGTACTCCTCAACAGCAGGAGAATATTTTTCCGGAAGGAAATCTTACCAATCAGCTTGAATATGGTTATAACCGTGCGAAAATGGCATGGTATGTAATAGATCCTTTGTTTCTTCGAAACAACAGTCTTACCCCGGATTATATACGGAATAATCCAGACCTGCAATCGAATCATTTTGTAAGGGAGGTATTTGAAAAGGAAATCTTTCCGGCCAAACAATCACCTGTAGGAACGCCTACCAATATTCCGGTGTTTGATGTGGCATATTATCCTGAAGAACGTGGCCCATATAATTACGATACACATCCCACAAGTTTTTCAGCCGGGGTAAATCCTGACGGAACATTGGCTTCGCCTGAAACCCGGTGGGGAGGTATTATGAGAAGGATTGAAACCAGTGATTTTGAAACAGCCAATATCGAATTTATCGAATTCTGGATGATGGACCCATTTGTATACGATACCCTGGGAGCACACAGCGGTGGTGAACTTTACTTTAATCTGGGAGACATCTCAGAAGATATTTTACGTGATGGAAGGAAATCATTTGAGCAAGGTTTACCGACAACTCCCGGATCAACAAATGTTGACACCACAGTGTGGGGAAAAGTTTCTACCCTTCAGTCACTGGTAAATGCTTTTGTTAATGACCCTGAAGCAAGAAGGTTTCAGGATATTGGACTTGACGGATTACAGGATGAAGAGGAACAAATATTTTATGAGGAGTACCTGAATCAGTTGCGTGATCTGGTTTATGATGATGTATATGAATCATATCTGAACGATCCTTCATCAGATAACTTTCACTATTTCCGTGGTTCTGATTACGATCAGCAACAGATAGGAATACTGGAACGGTATAAAAATTTCAATGGACCCGAAGGAAATTCACCTACTTCTGAGATGTCCCCTGAATCTTACACTACCGCAGCCTCCTCCATACCCGATATGGAAGATATCAACAATGACAATACTTTAAACGAAAATGAACGTTACTATCAATATCGGATTAGCCTCAGGAAGGAAGATATGCAATTAGGCAATAATTATATTACCGATATTAAGGAAAGCAGAGTTCAATTAAAAAATAATCAAATTGGTGAAGTTAAATGGTATCAGTTTAAAATACCTGTTCGCGATCCTGATCAGGTAATTGGAAACATTCGTGATTTCAAATCCATTCGCTTTTTAAGGATGTACATGCGGGAATTTGAAGATCCGGTAATATTACGGTTTGCCACACTCGATTTGGTTCGTGCCGACTGGCGTCGCTACTCAAGAAATATTGGAGATCCGGAAGCAACCTCACCGAATGCCTCTTTTGATGTTTCAGCAGTGAACATAGAAGAGAATGGCAGCAGGGAACCGGTAAACTATATTTTACCTCCCGGAATCAGCCGTGTTATAGATCCACAGAATCCTCAAATGCGTGAACTTAACGAACAATCAATGGTATTGAAGGTAAGTG
Organism: Mariniphaga sp.; assembly: GCA_041642235.1. GTDB lineage: Bacteria > Bacteroidota > Bacteroidia > Bacteroidales > Prolixibacteraceae > Mariniphaga. The sequence continues at coordinate 9,964 of JBEPWX010000015.1, read as the reverse complement.
AACTTGAACAGGGGGATGCACGTGCTGCTTATAAACCGCTTTACATGGACTTCAGAAGATATAAGAGACTGAAACTGGAAGTTCATGCCGAACAAATTCCGGAATACCCATTGGAGGATGATGAATTGCATTTTTTTATACGTCTTGGCTCTGATTACAATTATAATTATTATGAGTATGAAATTCCATTAAAATTAACACCTCCGGGAAGGTACAATGGTGAAATTGAAAGCGACAGGTATATGGTATGGCCTGATGAAAACCGATTGGATATTCCGCTCGAGATTTTTACCAATGTTAAACTTGACAGAAATGCGGACATGCGCAGAGCTGGGTCAAATCTTAGTATTCAGGATGTTTATGAAGCAGCTCATCGCGGCTGGAATAAAGATAAGAACCGCGTAAAGGTGAAAGGTAGTCCTAATCTGGGAAATGTTCAGGTGGTAATGATGGGTATCCGCAATAAGCGCGGTCAGCTGAATACAGGACCTAAAGCAGTGGAAGTGTGGGTAAATGAATTCCGGTTATCTGATTTCAATGAAAGTGGTGGATGGGCTGCCAATGCAAGGGCAACCACACGCCTTGCCGACTTAGGCAGCATTACTGTGGCTGGTCGTACCCGGTCATCAGGTTTTGGAAATATCAGCCAGAATATAAACAATCGGGCGCTGGAAGATCTGAATGAAATTGATGTTGCCACTTCAATAGATTTTGGTCGGTTCTTTCCTGAAAAAGCAGGGATAAGACTTCCTATGTTTTACGGCTATTCACGTAGTGTTAGAACTCCTGAATACAATCCTCTTGAGCCTGATGTGAAAATGGAGAAATCATTAGAAAGAGCCGGGTCACAGCAGATAAAAGATTCTATAAAATTCATTGCACAGGATCTCGTAACACGGAAAAGTATCAATTTTACGAACGTAAGGGTGGAGCCGCAGAGGGAAGAAACAAAACCGCGTGTTTGGAATCCTGAAAACTTTGCAGTGACCTATTCCTATAATGAAGTCTTTAGGCGTAACGTAAATACAGAATTTAACCTCGACAAAACATACCGGGGAATGTTTTCCTACAATTACAGCAATCGTCCAAAAATTGTGGAACCCTTCACCAATATGAATCTGCTGCAAAAAGGCCCGTTACGACTTTTGGGTGACTTTAATTTTTATCCCCTGCCTACACAAATTTCCTATCGCACCGATTTGTCGAGGCGCTATCATGAAATACAATCACGAAATGTTACAAATCCGCAATTTTCTCTTCCTGCGACTTATGAAAAGGATTTTCTTTGGAATCGCTATTTTGATTTACGTTATGATATTACAAGATCAATAAAATTTGACTTTTCATCACGAGGGACTTCCCGGATTGACGAACCCGAAGGTCGCTTTAATCGTGATATGGATGATTACCAGATGCGGAAAGATTCAATTCTTACCAATCTTTACAATCTTGGCCGGCCGACCTTATACAATCATAATGTAAATGTTTCGTACACCATTCCTATCAATAGGATTCAATTACTAAATTTTCTGTCTTCGACGGCACGTTACCAGGGTTCCTTCGATTGGCAAGCCGGTCCTATAACTGCCGATACCATTCGAATGGGAAACAGGATACAAAACTCCAGAAATATTCAGCTAACCGGAAATGCCAACTTACAAAGCCTTTATAACAAAGTCCCGTATTTCCAGGAGCTTAATCAGAAATTTCGCCGGACTGGTGGCAGCCGGTACAGCATGAACCGACAAACCGGAGGCCCCCGGGGTCAATCACAACAACAGCAACAACCACAAAGACAAACAGAGAAAACCTATACAGGCGACCTGACTCTTACAGCTAATCAGCCACAAACTATTAATCACCGGTTGAATACCCGTATAGTGCGGGTGGTGGCTGTTGGTGAAAATGGAGAAACAATAAGGGGAAAAACGAAAGTTATTGATGTCAACAGTGTGGAATTTACACCTCTTGCCAATGGGGGGCAGGGACAGGTAACTGTTACAGGAGTACCCGGTGATCAAAGCCTGTTCAAAGATATTATAGATCTTACTGCACGTATGCTTATTGGAATACAAACTATATCGGTTAATTACAGTATAAACGGAGGAACCGTACTTCCTGGTTATTTGCCTGAACCTAAACTGTTTGGTGCTGGCGCTTATTTCCCGGAAACAAAGATGTTTGGCAGGCCAATGGAACCCAACTGGGCACCCGGACTTCCATTCCTGGCAGGTTGGCAGGATTATAATTTTGCACGAACAGCTGCCCGTAATGGATGGGTTACAACCGACTCTACATTGAATCTTCCTTACCTGTTTACCAAAAACGAACGTCTTAGTATTCGTACAACTGTTGAACCATTACCTGATCTTCGAATTGATGTAACTGCTGAACGATCGTTTTCTAAAAATGTAAGCGAATTCTATAATTATGACCCTTCTTCAGGTGAATTTAATGCAAATAGCTTTAATGAAACCGGAAACTTCAGCATGTCAACCCTTACCTGGGGAACCGCCTTTTTTGCAATGGGAAAGGAAGAAGTACATCAATCCGAAGCATTTGAAAATTTTAAGAATTACCGCCAGGTAATTGCCCGCAGACTGGCTTCCCGACGCGATCCCAACAATTGGTTTGGTTACAATCCTGGTACACCACACGAACAATTCCCCAATTATCCTGATGGTTACGGTCCTAATTCAGTAGAGGTACTGGTACCTGCTTTTTTAGCTGCTTATCAGAACAAAGATCCCGAGAGTATATCGCTGGGACTTTTCCCCTCTATTAAATTTATCAGGCCTAACTGGCGTATTCAATACGAAGGGATGGTTTCCAAAATTCCCGGGCTGAACCGTATTATACGATCACTTAACTTTACCCATTCCTACCGGTCCAGCTATAATGTAGGATCGTTCAATACTAATCTGAATTACCAGGAAGAGGCCGATGGTTTTAGTTATGTACGCGATATCGCAGGCAACTTTATAACTCCTTATGAATTTAATTCTGTGAATATCATGGAAACTTTCAGTCCGCTGATTAATGTTGATATTAACTGGCAAGGTGATTTTACTTCACGCGGGGAAATAAAAAAGTCGAGGAATCTTACTCTTGCATTTGCCAATAATCAGCTCACTGAGACTCTCAGTGATGAATATACTGTAGGTTTGGGTTACCGTTTCAAGCAAATGGACTTGATCATTAAGACCAAAAATTCGCAACAGGCTTATTCAAACGACCTTAACGTGAGAGCTGATTTATCGTATCGAAAAAATAAAACTGTACTTCGAAAAATTGTAGAAGATGACGATCAGATTACTGCCGGTCAGAGTGCTTTTACAATTAAAACTACAGCCGATTATATGCTCAGCGACCGATTCCAGCTAAGGGTATTTTTTGATAAGATCCTGAACAATCCTTTCACCCAGTTATCGTTTCCTACCTCAAATACCAACGTTGGTGTAAGTTTTAGATTTACTTTGGCACAATAAAAACTAAGTTCTAATTTAGGGGTTTATTTTTAATAGCACCATCATGAATTTTACTTTGCTGAGCCTTGATACACCCGTTGAACTTATTAATAAAGCCATGAAGAGCAGTCTGATTGGTAATCTTGGGATTGAGATCACTTACATTGGAGAAGGTATAGTGGAGAGTAATCTTATATTATCGGAGAAGAACTGCAGGCCGGGAGGCATTTTGCATGGCGGAGCTAATCTTGCCATGGCAGAAACAGTTGCCGGACTGGGAAGCATGCTGCTGGTGAATCTGAAAGATACAGATGTGCTTGGGGCACAGGTCTCTGGCAATCATACCGGTATTTTATCGGAAGGGAAAGCACTGGCTACAGCAAAAATCATTCATCAGGGAAACAAGACCCACATCTGGAATGTTGATATTGAAAACGAAAATGGAAAACTCATTTCTACCGTTCGCGTAACCAACATGATAGTTAGAAGGAATGACTGAAACGAATGATTTAGCCTTGTTTATTGACAAACTGCTTGTAAAAAATTGTCCTTTTGCGATCTGGTCATTACCAGGAAGCAATACGCCGGAAATACTAATTGCCCAAAAAGAAGAGCTTGTATATCCCTCACGTTTCGAAAAGTTGAACGGAGGTGAAGGTTTTGTTTTTGCACCGTATAAAATAAGTAAAAATTTACCACTTGTATTATTGAAACCAGGTATTCATAAAAAAGGGATAACTGAAATACTTAAAATCGATAATAATGCCCTTACTACATTGGAAAAGGTTGCAGATGAGCAAAGTGAAAATTATGTTATTTCCAAAGATGATTACCTGAATGATATTGAAAAAACAATTAATGTAATTAAAAGTACCCGTCTGGCAAAGGTTATCGTTTCAAGGCTAATGCCTTTTAAAAGAAAAAATGAATCAATTGCTGAAGTATATCTTCAATTGTTTCAGCAAACCCCAAATGCATTTGTTTATATGGTGAACCTGCCCTTTAACAAAAGGAAACCAAAAGCAGGATTATGGATGGGGGCAACTCCCGAAGTGCTGTTAAAGTCAGAAGGCAGGAATCTGGAAACGGTTTCACTAGCAGGCACCCAATCCCGACGAACTGATAACGATTACAGCTGGCATACCAAAGACATCGAGGAACAGGCATTTGTTTCCCGTTACCTGCTTGATGTGTTTTATGAATTCAACATTCATCCATACACTACCCAAGGGCCTGATACCTTTGAGAGCGGGAAAGTTGCACACTTAAGTACCGTCTTTCGATTTTCAGCAAAAAAGCTGGCATCAAACCTTGGTAACTTTATTGCAGAACTACATCCTACTCCGGCTGTTTGTGGCTACCCCAAATCAAAGGCAGCCGTGTTTATTTCACAAATCGAAAAACACAACCGACGTTACTACACCGGTTATCTTGGACCATGGCGCCTGAACGGAGAAGTGGGATTATTTGTAAATTTGCGTTGCATGGAGATTATGCCGGAACAATATATCCTGTATTCGGGTGGCGGAATAACCTCCCACTCAGTTCCGGAAGATGAATGGGAAGAAACCAATAAAAAAGCAACTACGCTGTTATCAGCGATTGAAGCGGTTCAAAATAAATGATATCTACAAAAAAACACATCCAGCAGCTCATTTTTCTTTTGCAAGCCAAAGGAATAACTGATGTTGTTATTTCACCCGGTTCAAGAAACGGTCCGCTCATCCATACACTGGCATCATCTTCCCGGTTTAACTGCCGAAGTATCGTGGACGAGCGCAGTGCAGCCTATTTTGCACTGGGACTTTCACAGGCCTTACAGAAGCCGGTTGCACTGGTTTGCAGCTCAGGAACAGCAACTCTCAATTATGCACCTGCTGTGGCAGAAGCATTTTATCTGAAAATTCCACTTATAGTTCTCACTGCCGATCGGCCCGACTACTGGATAAACCAGGGAGAAAACCAAACCATTTGTCAGGAAAACATTTTCAGGGATTTCTGTAAAAAAGAAATTACCCTGCCCATGGGAGAAGCAGAAAAGGAATTATGGTTTGCCAGCCGCCTGATTAATGAAACACTAAATATAGCAATTGCAGGATTACCCGGCCCGGTTCATATCAATATTCCTCTGGAGGAGCCGTTGCATGATTTGCTGGACGAAGTATTGCCTTCAGTAAAGATAATTAATCGCACTGCAATTGATACTAACCTTTCCGAAAATGAACAGATTAGCCTTGCAGCTGTTATAAATCGTTCAGAAAAAATAGTGATACTACCTGGACAGATGCCAGCCGATGAGAACATCGAAAAAATCCTGGTTTATTTTTCGGAAAAAATTGGCGCCGTTGTTATTAAAGAACATATTTCAAACCTGCAACATCCGAATTTCCTTGATGGAGTTGATATTTTGATGACATCTTTACTTTCAGAGGACATGGATGAATTCAGGCCCGATTTACTCGTCACCTTTGGTGGAACGTTTGTATCGAAACCACTTAAACAATTTCTGCGAAACAATAAGCCTGAAAACCATTGGCACCTGAGTTCATCCCACCAGTATTACGATACCTACCAGTCCTTGACCCGGGTGATTGAAATGGACACAATGTCTTTTTTCCATCAACTGATTGATAAAGTATATTCCAAAGATAATAGTTATTATAGGCGATGGAAAGGCAAGGAGCAGAAGGTTAAGCAATTGCGTGATGAATATTTCAGCAAGGCCGGCTTCTGCGACTTAACTGTATTCTGTAAAATAATGAAAAAACTACCCCGGTATTCAGGGGTCCATCTTGGAAACAGTTCGCCAGTAAGATATGCCTTTATCTGTGATGGTTCAAAAGATGTACAGTATTTCGGAAACCGGGGAACCAGTGGAATTGATGGCTCATTATCAACAGCCGTTGGATTTGCTTCGGCATCAGATAAAGTAAACACTGTTATTCTTGGAGACCTCTCGTTTTTCTACGATTCAAATGCCCTTTGGAATAAATACATCGGAACCAACCTTCGAATAATTGTCATCCACAACGGGGGAGGAAACATTTTTAGTATGATTAAAGATCCCGGAGAATTGCCTGCATTTAACGAATTCTTTTTTACTGAAAACAAGACAAGTGCTACCGGTATTGCCCAATCCTTCGGACTGGATTATTTTAGAGCTGAAAATGAAAAAGAACTGGATTCAAGACTTAATGAGCTTTATTCCGCAGAACAGAAAAAGGCAGCTCTTCTTGAAATATTTACCGATGCTGAATTGAATTCAAAAATATTCAGGGAGTTGTTTAGAAAGGTGAAAAATGCCTGAGAATATATTGGAGCAACAACTCTTTTTCTTTAATTTTGGTCTGAAAACAAGGAACATGAAAAATTACATTAACATCCTCTGTGCTCAAAAACAATCGAGTTTTCATAAAAGATTTTTGGAGAAAAACCAAACAGAGTTCAATGTGAGTACCTTCATTGTTAAAATAATAAACAAATATGAGTAATACACGCAACTGGGAAACCATAAAAAAATACGAGGATATTTTCTTTGACTACTTCGATGGTATAGGGAAAATAACTATCAACCGCGAGCGATACCGGAATGCCTTCCGGCCAGCAACAGTAAATGAAATGAGCGATGCCCTGAACTTCTGTCGCGAAGATCAGGCTATCAACGTAGTAGTGCTAACCGGTGCCGGCGATAAAGCCTTCTGCTCGGGTGGCGACCAAACTGTAAAAGGAATTGGAGGTTATATAGACAAGCAAGGCATTCCGCGCCTGAACATATTGGAGGTACAGCGACAAATCCGCAGCATGCCCAAGCCGGTAATAGCCATGGTTAACGGCTATGCTATCGGGGGTGGTCATGTATTACATGTGGTATGTGATATTAGCATTGCCAGCGAAAATGCGATATTTGGGCAAACCGGACCTAAAGTGGGCAGCTTTGATGCTGGCCTTGGCTCTTCATACCTGGCCAGCATTGTAGGGCAGAAAAAAGCTCGCGAAATCTGGTTTATGTGCCGCCAGTACTCAGCAGCCGAAGCACTCGAAATGGGCCTGGTGAATGAGGTAGTACCTTTTGAAAAGCTGGAGGATGAAGTGGTGACATGGGCGCAAAAAATGCAGGAGCACAGTCCGTTGGCCCTGCGAATGCTTAAACTGGGACTTAATGCTGAACTCGACGGGCAGGTGGGAATACAGGAATTTGCCGGAAACGCTACATTGCTCTATTACCTCACAGAAGAGGCACAGGAAGGAAAACATGCTTTCCTTGAAAAACGCAAACCCGATTTTAGAAAGTATCCCCGGTTTCCTTAAATTTGGTTAACTTACCATTTGGCAACTTACTGCATTGTAAGTTACTAAAAAGTAAGTTATTTTTGTTGAAAAATAGTTTATGGAAACACCTTTTGAATATGGAAGGCTGGCTGTTTCAAATAATTTTACAAACCGTAAAAAGGAACTAAAGCATTTAACCGATAATTTTTCGGTGTTGGCTAATACGATATTGATCTCACCACGACGTTGGGGAAAGTCGTCTCTCGTAGAAAAAGCAGCAGGCGAAGCAGCAAAAAAAGATAAAAAGCTCAGGTTTTGTATTGTTGATGCATTTAGTGTGCGAACCGAAGAGCAATTTTATGAGCAACTTGCAACCTCTGTTCTTAAAGCTTCTTCATCCCGGATGGAAATAGTTTCAGAAACCGCAAAGAACTTTATGGGTAAGTTTATTCCGCGTCTTTCCTTTAATCCTGGTAATCAACAGGAATTAATATTATCTCTTGACTGGAAAGAGGTAAAAAAACAGCCCGACGATATTCTGAATATGGCAGAAAAAATTGCCGCTAAAAACAAACTGAAATTTATTATCTGCATCGATGAATTTCAAAATGTTGCATCCTTTGACCACCAGCTGGCTTTTCAAAAAAAGCTGAGAGCCAATTGGCAAAAGCATCAGCATGTTGCCTATTGTTTGTATGGAAGTAAGCGCCATATGCTTATGGATGTATTTACCAATTCCTCCATGCCTTTTTATAAATTTGGCGATCTGATGTTTATTGAAAAAATCAAAAGAGAAGATTGGATCGGATTCATTACCAGACGTTTCTCTGATACTAAAAAAACCATTTCCAGGGAAAACGCAGCGTATCTAACCGATTTGGCCGATTGCCATCCCTATTATGTTCAACAGCTGGCTCAGCTAAGCTGGCTCAGAACACGAAAGGATTGCAGCGAAAAAATAATAAATGATGCCTATGACAGTTTAATCAATCAATTAAGCCTGCTCTTTCACTCAAAAACCGAAGAACTGACGATTATTCAAATTAATTTTTTACGTGCCTTACTCGAAGGTGTCAACCAGTTTAGTTCAAAAGAAACACTGGATGTATACAATCTGGGAACTTCGGGGAATGTTGTTAAGTTAAAAAAAACATTGGTAAACAAGGAAATTATCGATATTCAAAACAACACATTTTATATGCTTGATCCTTTGTACAAGAGCTGGCTGGAAACCCGATATTTTAAAATGATGAAATAGTTATGGCAACAACCAAATCATGGATTGATGCGGCACGACCGAGAACCCTGCCGTTAGCCCTGTCAGGTATCATTATGGGGTGTGGCCTCGCCTGGTATTATGGAGTTGCAGATGCCTGGATAAGCTTGCTTGCAATAATTACCGCCACTTTCATACAGATATTCTCCAACTTTGCCAACGATTACGGCGATAGCCGTAAAGGCACCGACAACCGGCATCGTGTAGGTCCTGTCCGTACCGTTCAAAGTGGGGCAATAAGTCATAAAGAAATGGAAGCCGGAATGCTGGTTGTTGGAAGCCTGAGCTTCCTTTCGGGCATACTGCTTGTCTATTTGGCTTCATGGAGTAGCTCCAAAATTGCGTTTTTTATTTTTATTGTATTGGGTATTCTTTCTTTGGTGGCAGCTTACTTTTATACAGCAGGTAAAAAATCGTACGGCTATATCGGGCTGGGCGATTTATTCGTTTTCCTGTTCTTCGGACTTTTACCTGTGCCGGGAGTATTTTACCTGAATGCAGGATTCCTTCCCGCTTCGGTATTCCTGCCTGCCATCAGCATTGGTCTTTTCAGCACCGGTGTGCTGAACCTGAACAATATGCGCGATATCGAAAATGATCGTCAGTCAGGAAAAATAACCATCCCTGTGAGGCTTGGACACAAAAAAAGCCGCTATTATCACCAGGCATTAATATCGGGAGGATGGATGGCAGCCGTAATCTATATCCTCCTGCAGGAGCAGTCAGCCTGGCAGTGGCTCTATCTGCTTGCGGTGCCTTTATACCTGAAGGATACAAAACAAATCACTCAAATAAGGAACGACCGGGAACTCGATCCGTTCCTGAAACGACTCGCTATTTCAACATTGACCTTTACTTTGCTGTTTATATCAGGACTTATACTATCGACATGATAAATGCATATTGGAAAAAATATGAATTGCAATTTCAAAAACCAGCCCACACCTCACGC
>JBEPWX010000014.1:0-17350 GCA_041642235.1 Mariniphaga sp. | reverse complement strand
TTAAGTAGTTATAGGTGAAATTTTATAATGATTATATTTGAATGCACAATTCAGTATGTATTACGATACTTTCATAAATCTCACTGTTCATGGAAACTGCCCGCTTAAAAGTTTGTTAAAAGTAATTATTCAACATTACAATTATGGCAATGAGAAATCTTCATTATTCAGCTTACTTTCTTTTGGCAGCATCTATTTTTTTTGTATGCAATGCCTATTCACAATCTACCTCCCGGTTTGCAAATCAGTATTATATGCAGACAAAACTTGCAGAAGATTTCAGCTCAGAAAAATTAAACCGGGAAGTTTGGCGGGAGATGCCGGATAGAAAAAAGGATGATTTATTTATTTTTACTGATAATACAGCAACTGTCAGACAGATTGGTAGCAATCTGGAGTTGTCTATGCTCAGGCAACCAGGATTCACTGCAAAAACCTGGTCCCCCAATGGGGATACTATCATTACTGCCGATTTTATTGCCGGAGAAGTAATGACAGTTGAAGATTACTCGTATGGCATATTTGAATGCAATGCGACATTTGCTGCAGGTAAGGGTTCCTTTCCGGCTTTCTGGTTGTACAATGATACCATGTGCTTTGAATCGCATCGTCCTGAGATTGATATAGTTGAATTAAAAATAAATCATAGAAATCCAACCCTCGACAATAATATTTGGTATTATCCTGAAGATTGTCGCCCACAGAGTTCATATGAATTTACTGAACATGAATTTTCCTGGGGAGGCACGCATACCTTTAAAGGAGTTTGGACACCCGAAAAAATTGAATTCTGGGTAGATGATATCCTGTTAAAGGAAGTATACAATAATGGGCAATATTGGTATCCCCGGTTAAGACAGCATGTAAAATTAAGTCAGCAAATTACCCGGTTTGGCTTTCTTTTTCCGAATACGGAAAGAATAGAAACCCCTCAAACAACCCAATTTCACTGGATAAGAGTAAGAGAATTTTTTCTTTCTCCTGTGATACATTGCTCCGATAATATATGGGAAAGTGTTATAGCTACATTGGATGTAGATAATGCTGCTTCTGAAATCACATGGGAACTCACTCCCGAAAGGTTGTTTTCAGGGGAAACTTACGGCAGGGGGATAAAGGCAACGATAAACCCATCAACAAGTTTTCATGGCAGGGGTAAGTTAATTTACCGGTTCAAAATGCCTTCAGGTGAAACTTTTTTTGCAGAAAAGATTTTAACCATAAATGGATTAAATAATTAAACAACCGGACAATCTGATTGACTATACAAACTGTAGTTGCGGTTCAATTTGATAACGGAAAGTTTGGTAAACTTTAAACCAGGCAGGTTGAAAAGGTATTTCTGCTGATTTTACTTTGTAATGGTTATGTACATCTTCATTGAAAACCTGCATATTCCATTTCTGCATTAATGGTTCAGCGGATAACCATTCTTTTTAATGACCTTTTTAGTTGCTCCCGGCAGAGGGATTTGCAATTGATAATTTAACAGTAAGAAGAAAAAAATGTTAATTTTGTGTGCATACAAGAAATCAACTAAAAGATATGCATAATGAGAAAAACGCTTATTTTATTAACAACAACCGCAATAGTTCTTTCATCATGTTCAGGTGGAAGTCAAAAATCAGAAACCAAAGAAGATCAACGTATGTTTACAGGAGCTAAAGGAGAAGTAAAACTCATGACCCTCGACCCGGGCCATTTTCATGCAGCACTCGTACAGAAAACAATGTATGAGATGGTAGATTCCACCGTATATATTTATGCTCCGGAAGGGGCTGAGCTTAAAGGGCATCTCAGGTTAATTGAAAGCTTTAATAATCGTGCAGATAATCCCACATCATGGGAAACCAAAGTATATACAGGTCCCGATTATCTTGAGAAAATGATCTCTGAAAAGCCAGGAAATGTAGTAGTTCTTGCTGGGAATAATGCCAAAAAGACCGATTACATTCTTGAAAGCGTAAATGCAGGGATAAATGTTCTTGCTGATAAGCCTATGGTGATTAATCCCGAAGAATTTCCAAAGCTGGAACGGGCATTTAATGTAGCAAAAGAAAAAGGGGTTCTGCTTTATGATATCATGACAGAACGATATGAAATAACTACTATCCTTCAACGGGAGTTAGCCCATACTCCTGAGGTTTTTGGAGAGCTTTTGGAAGGAACACCTGAAGAGCCTGCCATAACAAAGGAAAGTGTACATCATTTTTCAAAACAGGTGTCCGGAAGCCCGCTCATTCGTCCGCCATGGTATTTTGATGTAGAGCAGCAAGGAGAAGGAATGGTGGATGTTACCACACACCTGGTGGATTTGATTCAATGGGAGGCATTTCCTGAAGTTGTTTTGAGTAAGGAGGATGTCCAAATCGTTTCAGCCCGCCGGTGGACAACCGATCTGACTCCTGAGATGTACGAAAAAGTTACCAAACTCAGTGAATTTCCCGATTACCTTCAAAAGAATGTTGAAGATGGCATTTTAAAAGTTTACAGCAACGGTGAGATTAACTACCGCCTGAAAGATGTTCATGCAAAAGTGTCGGTGATCTGGAACTTTGAAGCGCCCGAAGGAGCAGGCGATACACACTATTCCATTATGCGTGGTTCAAAGGCTAACCTGATTATCAAACAAGGGAAAGAACAAAATTTTATACCAACTCTTTACGTTGAATCCTCAACCGGTGAAGGACTGGAGGAATTCGCCGGTGCCCTTGATAATGCCATTAATCAAAAACTGGAACCGCTCTATCCGGGAATAAGCCTGAATAAACTGGAAGATAATTTATGGGAAGTGCAGATTCCTGTGACTTACAGAGTAGGACATGAAGCTCATTTTGGAGAGGTTACTGAAAAATTTCTGCGTTATCTTGCTTCAGGCAGTATGCCGGAATGGGAGATCCCAAATATGATTGTTAAATATTATACCACTACCCAGGGCATGAAAGCAGCAATGGAATAGTGGCACAGAAATAAAAATCCTGATAATACCGTCTCAATAATCCTGGGACGATATTTTTTTTGTTTCAGTGTTAGATGATGTTGATACTTTTATTGTTAAAATAAAATATCCAAAGCCAATTTAAGTTCATATTAACTTCGGATTAACTTCGGATCAACTTCGCATTAAATTCGCAATTTTTTGAGTTTAGTACGAATTTAGTACGAATTTAGTACGAATTTAATGCGAATTAAGTCAGGACTTGATAACTATAAATTTGTTGTTTACTGAGATTAACAGATAAGCAGGAATAAGTAATTATGCAAGTACGGTGAAATTAGGGGCTTTAGGAATGTTCGGCAGGTGCTTAATATCCAGAAGAGATTTTTTGAATACCAGATGGTTTTTTCGCATGTTTGCCTTTTTCATGAATAACCAGGTCATACCGATTTCCCTCCATTTCATCTGGCCTTATTAATACTCCAGGAAAAACTATAAATTACTTATTTTGGGTTTTTTTTATTAATTTGTTGGTGATCAGATGGTATCAACCAGAGTGCCGGAAAGATGATCCTTTAGAAAACAGCAGGGGAATAATAATAAAAAATACAGCATAAATTTCATGTCATGAGCCTAAAAACTTTTTTCTTTGTGATTTAAATATCAACACATGAAATGATCATGAGTAGGAATACACACCAACCGGAGATTATTAAAATGTTCATACGAATTCCATGTTATACCATTGAAAACTTACAACTTTAATAACATGAGAATTGCTGCAATTTCAATAGCTGCTTTTTTTTTAGTTTTAATCTCTATAAACAAGGTGCTTGCCCGGAATGATGGAAGGCAACCAAATCTTCGTTTCTATTTTTCTGAAGATAAAACATCCTATGCAGGAATAATTACAGTAAATCAAATCTGGGCACGTTACATCCAAAACAATCCGGATAAATCTGGCACGGCACAATACCCCGACTACGATTTAGGCATTCGTCGCAGCCGGCTGATCCTTTATGCCCATCTTATGGATAAAGTTTTTATCTATTCTCAACTGGGTTACGACGGACATACCTATAATTCTGAGAATAACCAGGGGCTTTCTCTTATAAATGCACAGACTGAATACATCCTGGTAAAAAATAAACTTCATCTGGGTTTGGGTCTACATTCGTGGAACGGAATTTCCAGGTATTCCAACAGTATGTTTGGTGAGCTTTTGGTGGCTGATAATCCAGGTTTTGTCTCCCCGGTGGAAGGAACATTTAATCAATCGGGCAGTCAACTGGGTATTTATGCCAGGGGAACAATTGACAGGTTTCATTATCGTTTATCGGTGGTAAAGCCATTCAAAACAGGAACCTCTGTGATTTCTTCACCAGTAACCACGGAACGAATAAATGAAAATTTTGCTGTTAAAGGTTACTTTTCCTGGCAGTTTCTCGACAAGGAAAAATCGGAGTTTCCCTACCTTTCGATGAATAACCTGGGAGGAGGAAAATTACTGAATGTTGGCGCAGGATTTTACTATCACCCGGAAGCAATGCTTGTTGAGGCCGAAAAAGATTTGTCAACTGTTGATCCTATGTTGGCAGGATTGTTAATTATGGCTGGTAATTTTGATTTGCTGAATGATCTGGCGGATTATTACCCTTCTAATATCAGCGATATTTTTATCACTGCTGCCGATGTTTTTCTCGATCTGCCAGGAAAAAGAAACAGTGCCTTTACTTTATATTTGGGATATTTTTACAACTTTTTCGGTTCTAATTATTTACGTTCGATGGGGAAGATGAAAGTATCGGATTTAGCTGTTAATTCAGAGTTGCCTCAAGGGCAGGGAAACAGTGAATGGGAGGTAGGAACGGGTCAGATAGTCAGGGGTGAACTTGGATATTTGTTTCCGGGTGATAAAATGAAAAACCGGTTTCAACCATACGGTGCTTTTACCTGGAAAAATTTTGATGCTCTGAATGATGCATCACTACAATTTGATGCTGGAATTAACTGGTTGCTGCAGGGGAACAATATAAAATGGACGTTGCAATATTCATCACGTCCAATATACTCCATATTGGAGAATCGTCAGGTTATTGATCAATATAAAGGACAAATCTTTTTGCAAACTCAGATTTATTTCTGATGATTAATCATCTCTGACTGCTGCTGTATTTTTTAATCAGTTGATTAACAGAAGTCAGAATTTAAAATATTATTAAAAAATATTTTAAAATGAATGTCTGATAAGAAAATATAATTAGTTTTACACTTGCTGAATAAAAAATGACAATGTATAACACACCATTATATGATAAGGAATGGAACTGGCGCAACATTAAAATGGAAGCGCATGAATTAATATTAAATTTGCGGACATGATGTCCGGAAGAAGGGATTTGTTGTGTATGCAGCAAGTCCCTTTTTTTATGTCAAAAAATTAAAAATAATAACATTATGACCAGACAGAAAAAAATTTTTCTTGAAGAATCGGAGATGCCTAAGCAATGGTATAATCTGGCTCCCGATCTTCCCACACCGTTGAACCCGCCCCTTGGACCTGACGGGAATCCTGTTACACCTGAAATGCTGGCACCTGTATTTCCAATGAACCTGATTGAGCAGGAGGTTAGTCAGGAACGTTGGATTGATATTCCTGAAGGGATAAGAGAAATATTAGTTCAGTGGAGACCCAGCCCTTTAATTCGTGCCTATGAGCTGGAAGCTGCATTAGGTACTCCTGCAAAAATATTCTATAAAAATGAAGGAGTTTCTCCGGCAGGCAGCCATAAACCTAATACTGCCGTTGCACAGGCATGGTACAACAAGCAATTTGGCATAAAAAAATTAACCACTGAGACCGGAGCAGGGCAATGGGGGTCAGCTTTGGCATTTGCCTGTGCTCAGCTTGGGGGCATTGAATGCAAAGTATTTATGGTCAGGGTAAGTTTCGATCAGAAACCATTCCGCAAAATGATGATGCAAACCTGGGGAGGCACCTGTATTGCCAGCCCAAGCACCGAAACCCAGGCCGGAAGAAATATTTTGGAAAAATATCCCGACACACCCGGTAGTCTGGGAATAGCCATTTCAGAAGCTATTGAAGCAGCTGTGACCGATCCCAAAGGGGAAACCCGATATTCACTGGGTTCTGTATTGAACCATGTAATGTTGCACCAATCCATTATCGGGCTGGAGGCTAAAAAACAACTTGCCAAAGTAGGTATTAAAAAACCTGATGTTGTAATTGGCTGTTGCGGAGGGGGCAGCAACTTTGCCGGTATTTCATTTCCTTTTATGTACGATAAAATTAATGGTGCCGATATTCAGATCATCGGAGCAGAACCTTTTAGCTGCCCAACATTAACTAAGGCCCCGTTTGTGTATGATCATGGTGATGTGGCAAAAATGACCCCGCTTCTGCCTATGTACAGTTTAGGGCATTCATTTATTCCGGCACCCATTCATGCAGGAGGACTTCGGTATCATGGTATGGCGCCATTGGTTAGTGCTGCATTAAAAGATGGTTTAATGGAAGCCCAGGCCATTCATCAGAGCGAATGCTTTGAAGCAGGGCTGCTTTTCTCGAAAACCGAAGGTATTATACCTGCTCCGGAAACAACTCATGCCATTGCTTCTGCCATTCGCGAAGCCAAAAAAGCGAAGGAGGAAGGAAAAGAAAAAGTCATTCTGTTCAATTTTAGTGGCCACGGATTGATGGACCTGGTTGGATATGACAAATATATGACGGGACAACTGAGTGATTTTGAATATCCGGAGTCGGAAATTACAAAAAATCTGAGTGAGTTGGAAGGTTACCCAATGCCGAAATAAGGTTTTTTCTAAAAGAATTCATAGAAGTCTGTGTCATTACCTTAAATTATGACACAGACTTTCTAGAAGAATGAATAGATCAGTTCATCTGTGAAAATCAAATTGTTTGCTATGAGATTATTACGAAGGCTATCATGAAAGTGCCTGATTCCCTTTAATGTCTTGTTCAACTTTGAGGATTGAACTGCAGTAAAATATTCCCCTGTAATTTCTGCTTTTTGTATATATCCTTTCTCCACTCCCAATTTAACATTTATTTTTTTGTTGGTAATTTTGCTTTCGTTTTGAAAGACATATTTTGGTGAATAACCAAAGTTCCAGTCCCAGGTACTGAATTTTTCATTCATCAGTTCCTGAATTGCCGTATTGTCCTCTTTACTTAACTGGTAAGTTGTACTGCCAGGCTTATTGAGTTGGTATTCAAACAAGAATAAATTAAAGTCATCGACAGTCCATCCATTTTTAAGAAAAGGATAAATATTGGTTACTGAACTCGGGTTCGATTGTACTGCTTTTCCATGATATTTTCCAGGTACAACCTTTATCGACTGACTTAATAATTCCAGGTTTGAGTTAAATAATAAGGTGCCATGATGCAGGACACGGTTTTTAAAAATATGTTCTGCATTGCCTGAAATCTTCTTCCCTTGCACCAGCAAATCGTTTCTGCCTGAGGTAACAGCTTTTACATTGAGTGATTCCAAAGCCTTGATTATGGGTTGCACAAAACGTTTAAAGCTAATCTCGGCAGGACTATCTACATTTTTTATGAAGGAAAAATTAACGTTTCCCTTATCATGAAAAACAGTGCCTCCCCCTGAAATACGACGGGCAACTTTTATATTATTTTTATGAACGAATGGGTAATTGATTTCGGCCATGGCATTTTGGTGTTTGCCAATTACAACAGTATCATGGCTTTGCCACAGCATAAAGATATCATTCGAAAATTTCTTCATCAAATATTCTTCTGCAGCCAGGCAGAAATAGGGGTCTTTATTTTTAAGATAAATGCAGTACATTGCTGGAATAATTTTGAATACTTTAAGAAATTCTGTGTTTTATTTTAGCAAAATAACCTGAAAATTTGAAATTTTCTACAAAAAGTCAGGAAAGTTCCTGGCAATATCAAATATTTAAAACTCCACAATTATTCCTATTGTCGGAAGCACTGTTCCAGTGGTGTTTTTTACCCTTCGTAACTGATACCGGTTTCCATTATCAATGTATATAAAATTACCAGTATCATCTGTTTCCCTAATGATAATGTCTTGCTGTTCAGCCTGGAAATTGTAAAGGTTTTGAATATCGATATAGAATTTGGCTGTTAATTTATCGAGGTAATAGGATTTGTCTATACGGACATCCAATTGGTGGAATGGTTTGAATCGCTTAGCATTGAGGCGTGAAAAATCATAGTATGGACTTCCGGATAAGTTCCAGGCTTCCACCAGTGAACTTTTTTCCAAATCATAAGGTGTATAGGGTAATCCTCCAACAAACCGCCATCTTCCACCCACTCTCCAGCCTTTGTTTAATTCAGTGGTCGATGTGATATTCAGCAGGTGCCGGGCGTCCCAGCCGGTAGGAATAAATTGATCATTGCCATTTAAAAATTCGCTGCGAACCAAAGTGTAGGAAAGATTCAGATTAAACCCATTAGTTGCATTTACGCGTGCCTGGAATTCAGCCCCATATGCTCGTCCTTCCGATGTTGAACGAACTTCCTCATCACCCACTACACCAAAATCGGCACCTTTATTGGCAAGGCTGATTTGATCATTTACCGAAAAAGGATAATTATTATACCCTTTCCAGAAGCTCTCGAGTGTAAAAATGACGGTCTTTTGAGGACGAAATTCCAATCCTCCAATCAGATGGTCAGCTAAAATGTAGGTCAGATTATTTTCTTTATTAACAAAAATGTCATTTGTTTTAAATCCCAGTGTGGTATAAGGAGGTAGTTGAAAATAGCGCCCGGTATTGAAGTTCAGGCTCCACCGTGGGGTCAGGTTATAAGAAGCAGAAAAACGTGGTGAAAGCTGTTCCAGCAGATTATTCATGCTAGTAGAATAATTATTGGCATCTGCCCTGACTCCCATAGAAAGAATTAGGCGTTCATTGAACATATTCTTGCTTGCCTGGGCAAATA
This sequence comes from Mariniphaga sp., assembly GCA_041642235.1. Lineage (GTDB taxonomy): Bacteria > Bacteroidota > Bacteroidia > Bacteroidales > Prolixibacteraceae > Mariniphaga. The sequence goes on along the minus strand of JBEPWX010000014.1, from coordinate 8,426 downwards.
AACCCCATTTTAACATGTTAAGTGAGGTCGTGTAATTCACATTTAATATGCCATCGTTGTAAAATCTTCTTTGCTCGGTATCGTTGGTGTAGGTTACAAAATCTCTGGTGGCGCCAAAATTCAGTTTATATCCATCCAACCGGGTTGAATTTTCTATTCGTAGTTTATTCTCTATCTCCTGTGATGTATAGTCGAGGATTTTATTATCTTCAGAACTGTCATCATTATCAAAATATTTGAATGATCTGTTGTTTAAATGACTTCTGCTCAATGTTACGGTTTGAAAACTATGTGTCCTGAAATGTTTATAAACAGCTCCAAGAGTATAATTCCATTGTTCGTTTACAGGAATTTGACTTAGAATAAAACTTTGCTGTTCATCTGGATTCTCAATTCCCAGGTTCAAATCAAATACATCAACTGCCCCCAATCCTATAAAAGTAAGTTCATTTTTCTTATCAAGACGGGATCGAACTTTAAATTGCATATCGGTAAAATTTGGCAGAAAAGGGAGTTCAAGCACACTGAATAAAAATTGCAGGTACGATCGACGTGCCGAAAAAATAAATGTTGTCTTTTCACTTATTGGGCCATCAAAAGTAGCTGCTACTTCTGAAGCACCTAAGGTAGCCTGAAATTTTATCTTTTCACTGTTTCCGTCAACCTGGAAGAACTCGAGGACTCCGCTTAAGGCATTTCCTCTGTTGGCAGGGAATGCACCTGAATAATAATTTACCTCGCGCAAAAAATCGGCATTAATGATTCCAACAGGTCCTCCCGAAGCACCCTGTGTGGCAAAATGATTGATAAACGGTACCTCTACGCCATCAAGGTAAAAGCGGCTTTCCGATGGTCCTCCTCCACGAATAATAACATCGTTACGGTAAGCTGGTGTGGACTGGACTCCCGGGAACGACTGTATCACCTTTGAAATATCGCGGTTGGCCCCAGGACTTTTTTCAATTTCACCGATACCAATGCTACGCAAGGAAAGGGGACTTTCTTCTGTCTTCCGGAATGGAGATGCTGTCACAGTCACTTCATCAATCTGCTCTTTTTGTTCTTCCATGCGGATTTCAATAGAATTTGTGCGGGCAGCACTTACTTCTACTTCTGAAGAAACAGCTCGTTTGTATCCTACAAATGAGGCTTCTATTCTAACAAAACCCGGCTCCAATCCCGTTAGGACAAAATTACCGTCCACATCTGTAACCGTCCCTGAGGTTGTTCCTGATACAACGACATTAACAAAGGGTAGCGGTTCATTGCTTAATGCATCTAATACCCGTCCTTTTAGTGAGGCATTTTGAGCTAGTAAAGTGGTTGGGAAAAGGTATAAAAACAGTATAATATTAACTAATTTCATTCAATTAAATTTGTTTATTTTTAGAAGTTTCAGATAGAATTTGCATGTCCGGAAAGTCATCGGAATTAATCATCAACGAAAGGTGTAAATAAATTCTCATACTCATTTCAAAGTTTGTTTTTTAATTCATTATATTAGGCAGAGGATACGATTGTTTTTGCAGATATTATTCAGGCATAAAATTTTAAAATTAAATTTTGTTTGACTTATTAATAAATAAGGTAAACATTCTTGTAGGGGAAATGTTTTGGCATTGCTTTAATTTATAAATTAGCAAAAAAAAAGTTGAGTAATGAGGGTGGTCATTCAAAAAGTTTCAAAAGCGGGTGTTGTGGTTGACAATATAGAGATTTCCTCTATAGGTAAAGGATTACTTGTGCTTCTGGGAGTAGAAGATGCTGATGGGGAAGAGGATATAAATTGGTTAACAAGGAAGATTGTACAGTTGCGTATTTTTACTGATGAGCAAGGGGTAATGAATTATTCAGTGGCCGATGTGGGCGGGGAAATTCTTGTGGTAAGTCAGTTTACACTGCATGCCAACACAATAAAAGGGAATCGTCCTTCCTATATACGGGCTTCAAAACCTGATTTTGCAATACCTGTATATGAAAAGTTTATTCAAAAAATAGAAAAGACCCTGGGTAAGAAGGTTGGAACAGGTATTTTTGGTGCCATGATGAAAGTTTCGCTGGTAAATGATGGTCCGGTTACAATCATTATTGATTCAAAACAAAAGGATTTTTAAATCATGGATAAACAAAAAATTACCTTAAATCAAGCTCAGCAAATGGTAGATCAGTGGATCAGTACTGTAGGCGTACGTTATTTTAGTGAACTAACCAATATGGCTGTTTTAACAGAGGAAGTTGGAGAATTAGCCCGTATCATAGCACGGAAATATGGTGATCAGTCGTTTAAAGACCAGGAAGAGATTTATGATCTTGGCGATGAAATGGCTGATGTTCTTTGGGTGCTTATATGCCTGGCTAATCAAACGGGAGTCGACCTGAATAAAGCATTTCTTAATAACCTGGAGAAAAAAAACAGCCGGGATAATGAACGACATCGGCAGAATAAGAAATTGAAAACATAGGTAAAAGTTACTTTTTCCGTGTGGTGATGTAGTTCATTAGCTCAATTAATGATCTGCGTGCTTCGCTTTCAGGAAATTCCATTAATGAAGATATTGCCTTTTCCCTGAATTCATTCATCTTTACGGTAGCATATTCAATTCCTCCTTTTTCAATAACCAATTGAATCAACTCATCAACTACTGCTTTATGGTTATTTTTTCGTTTAATAAGTCTTAGAATTCTTTTTCTTTCTGAAGCATCAGAATTTTTGATTACGTACAACAAAGGCAGGGTAATCTTTTTTTCTTTAATATCGTTGCCGGTAGGTTTTCCGATAATGCCTTTTTCCTGGTAATCAAAAATATCATCCTTTATCTGGAAAGCAATTCCCGCGTCCTGTCCAATGATGTACATCTTTTCCGGAATCTTCGGATCATCTGTTACCGATGCAGCACCAATTGCCATACTTGTTGCAATAAGTGAAGCTGTTTTTTTTCTTATAATTTCAAAATATGTCTCTTCATCAATATCCAGCTTTCTGCTTTTCTTAACCTGAAGGATCTCACCCTCACTCATATCCTGAACAGCCCGGGAGATGAGATGTAAAAAGTTGTATTTTTTATATTCAAGCTGCAGCAGCAGTCCTTTTGCCAGAATATAATCACCTATTAGTACCGCCAGTTTATTTCGCCACAGTGCATTAATCGAGAAGGTGCCACGTCGTTCATAGGATTCATCGACAACATCGTCGTGGACAAGTGTGGCTGAATGGAGCAATTCTACAGAACATGCAGCTAATTGTGAAAATTCATTTGTTTCTCCATGTAATTTGGCGGAAAGAAATACGAACATGGGTCTTATTTGCTTGCCCTTAGTACGATAAATATAATTTAAAATAGTACCAAGCAAAGGCACATCACTTTTTAGAGCCCTCTTGAAAAAAGGCTCAAATTCATTTAATTCCTTTTCTATAGGTAATCTGATGCTTTTTATTTTTGACATGCAAATCCTTTGTTGTTCTTATTTTATAACGAACATAGAATAATTTAGTTAAATTAGGTATAAATTTGGGAAAAATAAGTTGTTATAGCCTATTTATCTTAAAAGATTTAAAATTGAAATTTCTTAAATAGTTTAATCCTTAAATATTTGTATATTTGCATTTCAAATTTAAATTAAAGATGGTAGGAATCAAGCAATTGGACGCAAATAAATTGGAATTGGCAGCAATCATGCTGAAAGCAATAGCTCATCCTATGCGAATTGCCATATTAAAGCACCTTGAAGGTGGGAAACGCTTAACTGTTACTGAAATCCATGAGTTGCTTGGTATTGAACAGTCTACTACATCACATCATCTGGGTATTCTGAGAGATAAAGGCGTCCTTTGTGCAAAGCGGGAAGGGAAAAACACGTATTATTATCTTAAATTTACAATTTTGAGTCAGATAGTGGATTGTCTTGAAAGCTGCACTTGTGAATAGCAGCCCTGAATCATCGTAATCTGCGTTCTGTTATATTGAACCGGACTGTTGTATTTCTTAACTTTTAAACTTATTTTTTTAGTTTTTGTAACCTTCAGTTTAGGGTTGATAATAGATTGGCCCTTCGATACCCAGTGGAATTCCCGCCCAGATCCAAAGTAACAGCATAGGTATACGAACCAGAGCAAATGCAATTGAAAAAGGCAGCATCATTGAAATTAATGTACCGATGCCTACTTCCTTTACATATTTTTGGGCAAATACAATTACGAGCGGAAAATAGGGTAGTAATGGTGTCAGGATATTGGAATAGGAATCACCAATTCTATAGGCTGCCTGAGTAGTTTCGGGAGAATAGCCCATAAGCATAAGCATGGGAACAAAGATTGGTGCAAGCAGAGCCCATTTTGCTGAGGCACTTCCCATAACAAGGTTAACCAGTGATGCTACTAGTATAAATGCAACTAACAGAGGGCCTCCTGTAAAACCAATTGCATTTAACCCATCGGATCCTTTTACTGCCAGAACACTTCCCAGGTTCGACCAGTTGAAATAGGCAACAAATTGTGCTGCTACAAAAGCAATTACAATATACATACCCATGGTTGACATGCTTTTGGCAGTCATTTGGGTCACATCTTTATCTGATTTTATAGTTTTAGCTACAATGCCATAAACCAGGCCGGCAACAAAAAACGTGATAAACATAATTGGAACCAGTGAGTCATAGAAAGGTCTGAAACTCCTGCTCCCGGTATTTGGATCGATTTCACCCCTAAGTAATCCGTCAGCAGGAATGATAGTGAGCATGAATAATCCCAGTACTGCTAATGTAGCACCCATTGACCACTTTAATGCTTTTACTTCCTGCGGCCTGATCGGATTTTCCTCTTCAATCTCAATGTCTGAGCCAGGTTTATACGGGCCCAGTCGTGGTACAAGTATTTTTTCGGTTACCCATGTTCCTATTAAGCCTATGAAAGGCACTGAGGCAGCCATGAGGTAATAATTTGAAAGTGGATTTACTGTATAATCCGCATCAATGATTTGTGCAGCTGGCTCTGTGAATGCTGCAATCATGGGGTCGAGTCCTGTGGGTAGAAAGTTGGCGCCAAATCCTCCGGATACACCTGCAAAAGCAGCTCCGATACCAGCCAGCGGATGTCTGCCCATTCCCATAAAAATGGCACCTCCAAGAGGTATCAGGACTACATAACCTGCATCGGCAGCAACTGAGCTTACCATCCCCGCAACTACAATTGAAAAGGTAATTATTGAATCGGGCACCTTGGAAACAAACAACCTTAATCCTACAGATATCATGCCTGTATATTCGGCTACTCCTATTCCAAGCATCACCACCAATACCAGTCCAAGGGGAGGGAAAGTAGCAAATGTAGATACCATGCGGGTAAATATCATTTGTACTCCTTCGCGCGATAGTAGATTTATAACCTGAATGGTATCAACAGGCTGCCCGTCAGGGCCAATTAAACCTGCTTCTTTACCCGGATGTTCGACGGAAACTCCACCAAAAAACCAAGACAGCATCAATGTCAATATCATCAGGATGGCAAACAGGGTAACCGGCTGGGGAAGCTTATTTCCAACTACTTCAACCTTATCAAGCATTCGTTTGAAAAATTTACTCTCGCCTTTCTTTTTATTTGCCATACCGGAATTTATTTACACTATAATATGTATTCCTGTTAATCATGCAGGACATACTTAACCAATTTTTTTCCCTGTTTAGATTGCTATGTATCAGGAATTGCGAAAAAAACAACTTTTTTTTGAACTGGCAAAGTAATTCAATCAATTTTACTTCATTTCAACTTTATAAATCACTTTAATTAAACAGTAGCATCTATGATTAATCAAGATAAACAATTTTACTTTTGTCCTATTTACAATGAATATTCTCGCTCAATCTTTATCTTTGAACATCATTCTGCTAAATATTTTTAAAATGAATTTAAAAACACAAACCGGTAGAACTGTATTTGGAATCGCAATTACTGCAGCTTTTTCATTTTCCGCCTGTCAGGAAAATGTTCCGGAAGATTTGCCAAATATCCTTTGGCTCACCAGTGAAGATAACAGCGCCATGTTAGGTTGCTATGGCGATGCATTCGCAACCACTCCCAATCTCGACCGTCTGGCATCCCAGGGATTTTTATATACGCATTCTTACGCAAATGCTCCTGTTTGTGCACCTGCCAGGAATACAATTCTTACAGGTATTTATGCCAGTTCAGGGGGAAATCAGCACATGCGTAGTTATTATCCTATCCCGGAAATTATTAAAACCTATCCTGAATTTTTACGTGAGGCCGGTTATTACTGTACCAATAATGCCAAAACGGATTACAATACCGAATCGGTTGATCCCAGACTGATTTGGGATGAAAGCAGCAACGATGCACATTATAAAAACCGGAAGCCGGGGCAACCTTTTTTTGCGGTATTTAACTGTGGCATTTCTCATGAAAGTTCGCTGCACGACTCCATTCCTGATGAGCTGTTGCGTCACAGCCCTGATGAAGTACCAATAGCTCCCTATCATCCGGCTACACCTGCAATAAAGCACGACTGGGCGCAATATTACGACAAAGTAGAAGATATGGACAACTGGATGGGTGAAAAACTCCAGGAACTGGAAGAGGCAGGTCTGGCTGAAAATACCATTGTATTTTATTATGGTGATCATGGAGGTGTTCTTGCGAGAAGTAAAAGATATGTGTACGAAACAGGCACACGCGTTCCATTCATTATTCGAATTCCTGAAAAGTATAAGCATCTGTTTCCTGCCAAAAAGCCGGGGTCAAAAATCAACCGGCTTATCAGTTTTATCGATTTGTTCCCAACACTGTTAAGTATTGCAGATATAAAAATTCCGGATTACCTTCAGGGGAATGCATTCCTTGGAAAGCAAAAAACTCCTGATCCTGAATATGCTTATATGTTCAGGGGACGAATGGATGAGCGCTATGACATGAGTCGTGCTGTGCGTGATCATAAATACCGGTATATCCGTAACTATATGCCTTACCGTATTTATGGTCAGCATCTGGAATATTTATGGAGGGCACCTTCCATCCGGTCATGGGAGCAGGCTTATATCAAGGGTGAATGCAACCAAATACAAAGCATTTTTTGGAATCCAAAGCCGGTGGAGGAATTATATGATACTGAAATTGATTATTGGGAAGTAAATAATTTAGCTGGAGATCCTGCCTATGAAGAAGTACTTGAAAGGATGCGGAAAGCCAACCGGGAATGGGTTTCCCGCATTAAAGATACTGGCTTTATTCCTGAAGCCGACCGCGTTGAACGTTCCGGAGAAGGCTCAATGTATGACTACCTGCGTTCGGGGAATCTCGACCTGGAACCTGTTATTGATGCTGCTGAAATTGCTACCCTGGGTAAATATGAAAACCTGAAGACCTTGCAATCGTACCTGAAAAATGAAGAAAATGCAATTCGTTATTGGGGTGCCACGGGCTTACTGATATTGGGGGAACAGGCCACTCCGGCCAGAGATGATTTGCTTGCTGCATTAAATGATGAATCAGCCAATGTAGTTACAGTTGCAGCAGAAGCATTATATAATTTAGGAGAAAAAGAAGCAGCAAAAAAAGCATTGCTTTCAGTATTAAAAAATCCAAATGTTTATGCACGTTGCCATGCGTTGAATGCCATTGACTGCATTGAGGAGGAAAGTTCTGATATAGTAAATGGAGTGGTGGATATGGTTAAGGCAGCTCCCGAAATGGGGCCAACCCGTTATGATTTAAGGGCAGCTAGGTGGTTGTTTGAAAAATGGGAGCTTATTCCTGAGGAGCATGGATTATTATTATAATTTTTGAGTTATTCATCCGTAACTGTGAAGATCAACCTGGATTCAAAGTTTCTTGCTCCCATGGTAACTGAGACCCCACTAATTTTAAAAGCAAGGGGGATTTGTTCAACTTCTCCTCTTCCTTTGAAGAAAAAAATTGATGTATCGGTGATTCTTTTAAATATTTCTCCATCTTCAAGTTGAGGGCTTCCAGCACTACCGGGTCTGCTTCCAGTACCGGTCCGCTTGATTTCAAAGTTGAAGTTATTATTCCACTCGATGTCTTGTTTTTGGACAGATACCTGCCATCGGTGACTGGGATTAATTTTTTTATCCAGTTGGTTATCGGATAAAACTGACATATAAACAATGCCGGAAGATTCTACCGATGAAGGGTAGTCTTCTCCTGCTTCGCTGATAATTAATGCGTTGTAATCAAAGTTGATTTCACCATCGACTTGAACAACAAGTTGTTGTCCAGCTGCTGCCCCAGGTAATATCAGAATTAGTAGTCCAAATAGTATATCTCTCATTGCATTTAATTGTCAGTAAGCGTGTAAAGAACTATAAAATTAGACTCCCCGGTACTTTTTAATGCAGGATAATCTGAGATTTCGATAGATAAAGAGATCTGGTGACCATTATTTATTCCGTCACCT
>JBEPWX010000013.1:0-17778 GCA_041642235.1 Mariniphaga sp. | reverse complement strand
AACAATGATTCCAATAAAAGAAATTAAAACAGTAAGGTTGGTTTGCCGCAACAGAATACCCGATGCAATGAGAATGACCATCATTATTACAAGCACTGCAAGTTGAAACCAGAAGAGCACCTTACCCCGAAGCAGGATATTTGGGAAAGAATGTTGTAATCTGACGGCTGCAATAACAGCCATTGGAGGAAGCAACATCATGATGTAATTTGGGGCCTTACCCCGTGCAACGCTGAAAAGAACCAGTAATAACAACACAGCGCCCAAAAGAGAAGCATTTAAAGGAAAAATTTTTGTCTTGTCAAACCAGGTTTTCATTTCCAGAATTAAACCTGCCATTACAGGAATGATCCAGGGAAGAAATGCCCACAGAAGATTGTACAAATAGTAAAACGGGTCGGTACTGGAACCTGCCACTTTACCCGAAACCCTCCCTATGTTGTTGTCAATAAAATAGAACCAGAGCCCTTCGGCCCCAAAACTTTTCCACAGATGGTAAAGTGCAGGTGAGATAATCAGCAGTATAAGGGCAATTCCTGCCAGCCATTTGGGATGAAACAGCTGGCTGTAATCTTTTTTCAGAAGCAGATAAAAAAGCACAAAAAAGAAAGGGAGCACAGCCCCTACAGGCCCCTTTGTTAACATGGCCAGGCCAATTCCGGTAAAACCAAAAATAAAATGAAGTGTTTTTTTAGTTTTCATATATCCCGCAAACTGCCACAACGACAGTATGACAGCCGACTGTAACACCGTATCGGTATGAAAATCTGAAAAATAAAGAAAATACAACTGTGAGGTACCTGTAAAAAGGGCTGCCAGTTTACCTGTAGTATTGGAAAATAACAATTTACCAAGCCTATAAGTAAAGTATAAGCCTGTTATCCCGAAGAGAAAAGGGAACAATTTAAAACCAAAATTTGTATTTCCAAACAGCTGAATTCCTATGCCGGCCAGCCAAAAAAACAAATGCGGCTTCTGATCGTATGGCTCACCATTTATTTTCAGGTCCAGCCAGTTGCCCGATTCTGCCATTTGCCTCGATATGGCTGCATACAAGCCGGCATCACCGGTAAGATCAATAAATAATCCCGATATCCAGGCAAGAACAACCAGCAGAATTCCCAAACCCCACAAACTTTCTTTTAAATTAAATTTCAAGACGATGGTTAATTTTTCCTAATGAAATGCAAATTAAATGAATTATAAGTGATTCAAAACTAAAAAAAAAGAAGTTGAGCAGGTAATTTATTGTGATTAGTTCCCTGCTTGTACTAAAAAAAGCTAAAAAAGTGGGAAAATGACGACTGCAATAAATAATTCAACAAAACGTTTGAAAAAAATGCGTCAACCCTGGTAATTATAAAATCGTTAAATTTGTGAATGAAAATAACTATTGATTTTTGGTTTCCAAAGATAAATGCAAGAAACGAGCATGAGAGAAAACTTCACTACTATAGAAATAACTTGCAAATCATTTGAATGCCTTATACGCAGGAATCCATTGACATTAAAAAATGAACAATTTTAGTCAGATGAAAACAGCCATTTTCCCAGGTTCATTCGATCCTTTCACAATTGGACATGAATCCATTGTAAAACGAGCTTTATCGATGTTCGATAAAATAATCATAATGATTGGTTTTAATGCCAACAAAAAATCTTTTTTCCCATTGGAAAAACGAATGAAATGGATTAACCAGGTTTTTCAGAACGAAAAAAAAGTTGAAGTTCGGGTTCATGAGGGACTAACGGTTGATTTCTGCAAGGAGGTGGACGCAAAATATATTTTACGTGGATTAAGAACGTCTGCCGACTTTGAATATGAACGGGCCATTGCCCAGATAAACAAAAAAATGCATCCGGAAATTGAAACTGTATTCCTGCTTACCTTGCCGGAGCATACACCGGTTAATGCCACTATTATTCGTGATATTGTATTCCATGGAGGCGATGCCAGCATGTTTCTGCCTGCCGGCCTCGACCCCGAAGAATTTAAATCTAACAGATAAAAATTAAATTCATATATGCGTTTGCTCCTCCTTTTCTTTCTGATGATCAGTTTCCTTAATGGAACCTGCACTGAAATTATTGGACAAAACAAGGAATATGCGGGTAGGAAACTCAGATTTTTTAAATACTCCGATCCGGTTACAAAGGAAAAAATTCATCTTTTTACACTCGATATAGATGCTGCCGGGAATTTTAAAGCAAATGCTGATGTTAACAAAACAACCTTTGTATATAGTGAATTCGGAATCTACAAAGGAAATTTATTTTTAGAGCCAGGTCAAAAAATTGAGTTACTGCTTCCTCCATTTCGTGAAAAAACATTTGCAGAGCAAAAAAATCCATATTTCACCCCAGTGGAATTCTGGTTCTCCACTGCAGAAGGCAATCATCTGAATGACGAGATATCATCATTCGACAATCAGTTAAATCAGCTGGCCGATAAATATTTTAACCAGCTTTATTTTGGCCAGTCACGAAGTGCGTTCGACTCAGTCCAAGTGCAGCTTCAGCAGCAGTTTGAAGAGATAAATTCAAAAACATTTGCTCAACATAAGAATCTGAAATTAAAATCTGTAGAAGCAGATGCCTTCAGAATGAAACCAGCCAAAATTGCTCCTGAACTTGCAGATGTGGAGTTGGATTATTGGAATCATCCTGCATTTATTCAGCTTTTTGATAAAACATTTGCAGGTAATCTCAGCTCTGAAGCAAAATCAAAGCCGGGAAACTCTATATTAAAAGCCGTTTCGGAAGGAGATGTTGCATTTTTTACAACATTCATTAAAAACAACTATCGAATAACGGGACTTTTGTCTGATCTGGTTTTACTTAAATTGATGCACGATGGTTTCTATTCGGGTGATTTTCCACAGGAAAGCATATTAAATATACTATCCGATAAGCATTTTGCTAACAATCAGAATCAGATTATCCAAACTATGGCTAAAGATGTGATTCAAAAGCTGGTGCACCTTCGCAAAGGGAGCAAGGCGCCTGTTATTTGCCTCAAAAATATAAACGGAAACCAGGAATGCACCAACGAAACCAACAACAAATTCAAATACCTGGTTTTTGCCGATACCGAAATGATTGTATGCAGGGAGCAGCTTAAATATTTGACAAAAATTAATGAGATGTTTAATGAACATCTTGAAATTTATGTGATTCTGCTAAAAACCGACATTATAGAAATGAAAATGTTTCTTGTTGAAGAAAATATTCCCGGAGTTCACCTGGTAGACAGCAACAACAAATTTATTGAACAGTACAGTGTAAAATCTTTTCCAACTTGCTATTTACTCAACAGCAATCACGAAGTTGTTTTTCAGGATACAAAAGCACCTCTCGATGGATTTGAACAACAATTCGGCAACTTCCTGCGTAAAGAACTATTTATGCAGCAACGAAACTCACAGAAGTAAGCAAACACAGTAAAATACTTTTACTTGCCACAAAATTCTGCTCATTTAACTTAAACTAAATATTAATTCTTTCTTAACTGATAATAAGGCATTACATAAAATATCCAGTCCGTCAGCAAAATTATCCAGAAAGGCAAACAATTAAAATCTACTTATTTCTATTGCTTATATACCTCTCATTATGCATGCATAGGATGAGCTCATTCAACAAGATTACATCAGAGGATTGAAAGAAATGAGTCGGCAAAATTTCGGATAGCTCAACATAATTATTAATTCGATATTTCTTCGTATTAACTTCGTATCAAATTCGTATCAAATTCGCGATTATTCGAATTTAATACGAAGAAAGTACGAAGATAATTTGAAGTTAGTATGTATTTATTCCGAACAGGATGCTTCGGTGATTGCTTCTCCAAATCGCGATAACACATAATTCCAACATGTAAGATTTTTTTTTGTGTACTTTGTTGCTAAAGTTTTTATGGTTGGTTTTCTTTTTTCTTTATACCATTAAGTTAAAAAAGCCCAAAATTCAACCTATAAGAAATTTATTATTTGCCTTGTTGAGTTTATTGTTTTAGTGGTTAATAATCCTTTTTCTTAATACCAATAGTTCTTTCTTACTTTTTCATTTAAAGGTAAAGGGCAATTATTTGTTTCAGGTTTTCATAGGTGTTGGATAAAATTTCCCCCAATCCGTCTTTAGCAACCCATTTTACCTGGGTTATTCCTTCCTCCTGTTGAGGTGTACCGGAAAGATTTCCATTATAACTCATATGGAACCAATAAGTTTCCTTAAAAATCCACTGCCCTCTGGTACGCGAATAAGGTGATTTATAGATGTGAAAAGTAGAAGGAAGCCTGTGTTCGATACCTTCGGGGGTAATACCAGTTTCTTCTTCCACCTCACGAAGTGCAGCCTCTTCTGCCGATTCACCTTTATCCAGTTTTCCTTTGGGCAGATCCCATTTCCCGTTTCTGAAAATGAACAGAAGCCTATCTTCGGCAACCACTACTCCACCGGCTGCCTGAATAACTGTAAAAGCTGCCTGAAATAACGTAAAAAATTCTTCCGGGTTAGGATGGATAATCCAGGCTTCATCTAAATTACTGGCTTCAAAAGTCCTGAACCATCTCCGGATTGCATCAACAGTACTTTTTTCGTTAAAATTTACTAATGGTTTATTAATTGTTATATTCCCCGTGGTGCCAATTTTAATCACCCTGTCATTCAGAAAAACTTTATACATTTGCTTCATACTTGTTAAAAAACAGCTTAAAAATGGAACAATTGCAACTTGAAATTACAAAAAAACTGTTGGAAATAAATACCATCAAAATACAACCTTCAAATCCATTTACCTGGGCTTCAGGATGGAAATCACCTATATACTGTGACAACAGAAAAATATTGTCGTATCCCGAAACCCGGACTTATATACGGGACAAATTTGTAGAAATTATCAGAGAAAAATACCCTCAGGCGGAAGTAATTGCAGGAGTAGCCACCGGAGCCATTGCCCATGGGGTGCTTGTGGCCGAAATGTTAAAATTACCCTTTATTTATGTCAGGTCGAAACCCAAAGGGCATGGATTAGAAAATCTGATTGAAGGAGATTTAAAACACGGGCAGCAGGTAGTGGTTATTGAAGATTTGGTATCAACCGGTGACAGCAGTCTGAAAGCGGCTGAAGCAATCAATAACTATGGAGGAAAGGTAGTTGGAATGCTTTCAATCTTCACCTACAATTTTGATGTTGCCAATGAGAAGTTCAGGCAGGCAAAAATTGAACTAACCTCGCTAGGCCAATACCAAACGTTAATTAAAACAGCACTTGAACTGGGAGAGATTTCGGAAAACCAGGTACAGACATTGTTGGAATGGCGTAAAGATCCGGCAAACTGGGGAAAATAATATACATTTATGACAGTAAGTAAATACGTTAGCAAAACCAAATACATTGAGCACAACCAGCAGGTAATATTTGATCATCTTTCGAATTTTGAGAACCTGGGCGCCTATTTAAACTCAGGATTGCTGGAAAAGATAGCAAAAAAAGTTCCGCAGGTTACCATTACCGATTTCGAATCGGATCGTGACACATGCCGTTTTAAAGTTACAGGTATGGGCCTGGCAAAAGTTAGGATAGTTAACCGTGAGCCACATAAGACCATAAAAGTTCAGAGTGAGGGAGGTTTACCCATTGGGTTAACGTTCTGGATTCAATTAAAACCGGTAACTGCATTTCAGACAAAAATGCGATTGACCCTTCATGCTGATATGAATATGATGATTAAAATGATGGTGGGTGACAGGTTGGAAGATGGACTTAATCAGCTTGCGCAAACTCTTGCTACACTTCCTTATAAATAAATTAAATCACAAACTGTATTTCTTTAAAAAAATAGGAATTTATTTGTCCGGAACGATTTTCCAGCAAAAGCTGGCCATATTGACCTATACCCACAATCCGGGCTTCATGCAATCGTTCCCCCTCCTTATACCAGGTCCATTTATTTCTGCAGAAGAGGTGATTAAAATAGGCAGAATCAATTTCATCGTAGGCACCGCTTTGAAGTTGCAGGTATAACTGCATAAAAATTTCCCGGAGTTCACCGGCAGCATCCGGAATAGTATACTCAATACCATTAACCATTTTCAGGGACACAGGATTGGGCAATTCACTGCTGAATTCAGTTTGATTAAGATTCAAGCCTATACCTACAACTCCTGAAAAAAAGGAATCCCCTTTAATTGAAGTTTCTATTAAAATTCCCGCTATTTTCTTATTTTCAATATAAATATCGTTAGGCCATTTTATAGAAGCATGTACATTTTTATCTGATAACCACCGGATTAAAGTTAAACTTGCTATCTTTGACAAATAGAATTGTTTGGAAACCGGCAAGAAGGATGGATATACAATAATACTTGCCAGTAAATTTTTCCCCGGACCACTTTCCCAGTAATTTTCTCTCTGACCTCTCCCTTTACGCTGATAAAGTGCCAAAACGACAGTACCATTTTTGGGCAATACATCGGAAATTAACTGATTGGCATAGTTGTTGGTTGAATCAATTTCAGTTAAAACTATAATATTTTTAAAATCTTTCTTCATTAAATGTAAAATGGTTAAATAAGTTCTTTTCGATTAATTTATTTATGCACAAATTTGATGAAATTTTGTTACATTATTTTATCGGTAACCTAAATGAATTTTTCAAAATAGAAGTAAGCCAAAAAGTATATCTTTGTAGTGTTAAATGTTTTTTATGAATTATAACTCAGAAAGTACCGAAAATATTAAAAATGCAATTCTTGAAGGAATAAGAAAAATAAAAGGTAAAGAATTAACAATTATAGATTTAAATTCAATTCATTATACAGAATGTGGTTTTTTTGTTATATGCCATGGTAGCTCATCCACTCATGTAAGTTCCATAGCGCAATCGGTGGAAGAAACAGTAAAAGCAAAAACCGGGCTCAATGCATGGCATACCGAAGGTTACAGAAATGCAACCTGGATACTTCTTGATTTTGGGGAAATTGTGGTACATGTATTTCATGAGCAAACAAGAAGTTTCTATAATCTTGAAGATCTTTGGTCTGATGCGCAGATAACAAAAACAGAATAAGAAACAGAAAGAAACTATGATAGAAAAAAACAAGAATAATAATCCAATACCTACTCCCAACAAATTTAAACCTGGTGGAAAAAGAAATGACAAAAAGAAACCACCTAATGGGCCGAAGTTCAATGCTTATTGGATTTATGGTCTTATTGCACTCATATTTATAGCCGTTCAGTATTATCTGAGCAACAGCAGCGGCCCCGTTGAAACCAACTGGAGTGAAGTAAAATCTACCATGCTGGCCAACAATGACATTGAACGTATAGTAGTAGTTAATGAAAAAAAGGCAAATATTTATCTTAAAGCAACCAGTATTCAAAAATACGACGATCAATTTGATGATCAGTTTGCCCAGCCTTCAGAAGAAGGTCCTCATTTTACCTTTACTATTGGTTCGGTAGAAACTTTTGAACGGAATTTAAGAGAAGCACAGGAAGGAACAGGCTCTGATATATTGCCGGAATATAAAGAGGAAAGGAATTGGGCCGGTGAAATTTTATGGACTATAGGTCCATTTGCACTGATTATTATTCTATGGCTGTGGATATTTAGAAGAATGAGCCGAGGTGCGGCAGGAGGTTCGGGAGGCATTTTTAATGTAGGGAAATCGCAGGCCAAGATATTTGATAAGGATCAAAAAGTTACTTCTTCATTTAAAGATGTAGCAGGTTTAGCCGAAGCAAAACAGGAAGTGGAAGAAATAGTGGAGTTTTTAAAGAGTCCTTCAAAATTCACCAAACTTGGTGGAAAAATTCCTAAAGGAGCTTTATTGGTAGGGCCTCCCGGAACTGGAAAAACTTTATTGGCCAAAGCTGTAGCCGGCGAGGCCGAGGTACCCTTTTTCTCCATGTCGGGTTCCGATTTTGTAGAAATGTTTGTCGGTGTTGGAGCTTCCCGGGTGCGCGATCTTTTTAAACAGGCAAAGGAGAAAGCACCTTGTATTGTATTTATCGATGAAATTGATGCCATTGGCCGGGCCCGCGGGAAAAACCCTAACTTTGGCTCAAATGATGAGCGTGAGAATACGCTTAACCAGCTTCTTACCGAAATGGATGGGTTCGACACAAACAGCGGTGTAATTATTCTTGCTGCCACCAACAGGGCCGATGTTCTTGACCGTGCCCTGATGCGTGCCGGACGTTTCGACAGGCAAATCCACGTTGAGCTGCCCGATTTAAAAGAACGGGCTGAAATTTTCAAGGTGCATTTGCGTCCGCTAAAACTGAATGAGGATGTAAAAGTTGAATTCCTGGCCAAACAAACTCCCGGGTTCTCGGGTGCTGATATTGCCAATGTCTGTAATGAAGCCGCGTTAATTGCTGCCAGAAGGAATCGTGAAACGGTTACCAGGCAGGACTTTTTGGATGCTGTAGACCGGATTATTGGTGGGCTTGAAAAGAAAAATAAAATCATATCGAAAGAAGAGAAAAAAACAATTGCTTATCATGAAGCCGGTCACGCCACCATCAGCTGGCTGTTGGAGTACGCACATCCACTGGTAAAAGTTACTATTGTGCCCCGTGGGAAAGCTCTGGGAGCTGCATGGTACCTTCCTGAGGAACGTTCAATTACCACAAAAGATCAGTTGCTGGATGAGATGTGCTCTGCACTGGGTGGCAGAGCTGCCGAGGAACTTACCTTTAAACGAGTTTCATCAGGAGCACAGAATGATTTGGAAAAAATAACCAAGCAGGCATATGCCATGGTTAGCTACTTTGGAATGAGCGATAAGGTTGGAAACGTGAGTTTTTATGATTCAACAGGACAATCAGATTATACCTTTTCGAAACCTTACAGTGAGAAAACTGCAGAGTTAATTGACGAAGAAGTAAAAAAACTGATTGACGAACAGTATGTGCGGGCTAAACAAGTACTGTCAGATAATGTCGAAGGACATAGAAAACTTGCAGAGTTACTGCTCGAAAGGGAAGTAATATTCAGTGAAGATCTTGAAGCTATTTTTGGGAAGCGGCATTGGGATAAGGAAAAATTGGTTGAGATAGAAAGCACTGAAGAAATAGAAAATAATAATTCACCTGATGAAACTTCAGAAGAAAATAAGGATGCCGGGCAAACGCTTTCAGCTTAATTTTTGAACTTATACAAACGATGGAAAAAGGTTGGGTGGAAATATTTCTCACTGCGCATGAATATAAAGCTACAATGGCTATTGATATTCTCCAAAGTGCAGGCATTAAGGCAGTATTGATGAATCAGCATGATTCGGCCTATAAATCATTCGGAGATTACATAGTTTATGTTGAACAGAGTGAAGAACAGGCAGCCAGAGAATTAATTAAAGATCTGAAGAATTGAAAGATTTAACCAGACGATCGGTTACCGGTATCGTTTACATCGTGTTAATGCTGGGCGGGGCAGCTTTTCATCCGGTCATTTTTGCCATTGTGTTTGGTACACTTATGTTTTTCACCCAGTTGGAATTTTATAAACTGGTAGAAACTGCAGGAAGCAGGCCTCGTAAAAATTTTGGGCTTACCCTTGGGGTACTCTTCTTTTTGATTTGTTTTGGCATGGTAAATAGTATACTACCTGCTAAATCATACCTTATTTTTGTACCTGCACTTACTTTCCTGTTGTTGTTTGAAGCTTTTAGTGACCGGTCAGGAATTTTGCAAAACAGTGCCATAACTTTTACAGGATTTGTATATGTGGCAATTCCTTTTAGTTTGTTGCATTTCATAGTTCACCCCGGCTATCCCAATTACCCGGTATTTAATTCAAATATTCTCATTGGTGTTTTCCTGATAGTGTGGATATATGATTCGATGGCATATATGACCGGTTCCAAATTTGGAAAACATAAAATCAACAGGAAAATTTCACCGAACAAATCATGGGAAGGGTGCATTGGCGGAACAATTTTTGGTCTGCTGATGGGGGTCGTAAATTCACTAATGTTCCCTCAGCCCTCCCTTTTCGATTGGTTGGTTATTGCAATCATTGTAATTATTTTTGGTACCCTTGGAGATCTGTTTGAATCCATTATAAAAAGAAGGCTAAATGTAAAAGATTCGGGAACCATGCTTCCCGGTCATGGGGGGTTGCTCGACCGGTTCGACAGTCTGCTGTTTGCATTACCGGTAGTATATGTCTGGTTGATTTTTTCAGGAAATTTATAAAATTCGTGAAGTAATAGCAGATAAACTTTATGGAAAAAAAGGATGGTTTGTTCAATAAACGAGTCCTTGCAGAGAGTTAAAAGAAACAGGTTAAATACAAATAAGAAATGAAAAAAATCTTAAATTGTAACTTATAAAATGAAAATACATAAAGAAGGACAAAAAGTAATTCCAGTAGCTTTTTTTATTCTGGCAGTAATTGATGCCATTATTTATATTGTGCTTAGAGATTATCTGATCTTTTATTTTCTAATGGCTGCTTCCCTGTTATTGGCTGCTTTAATAGTTTATTTTTTCAGGGAGCCATACAGGGAAATTCAAAAAAATGATAACCATATACTTGCACCTGCTGACGGAGAAATCGTTGAGATATTAAAAGTACATGAGAAAGAATATTTTAAAGACGAACGTCTCCAGGTTTCCATTTTCATGTCGCCACTGGATGTGCATCAAAACCGGACACCCGTTGAAGGAGAAGTTGTATACCGCTACCATAAAAGAGGGGTGTATTATCCGGCTTTTGTAAAAAAATCATCTGAAAAAAACGAGCGATGTTCAACTGTTTTTAAAATGAAGAATGGAGTGGAAATCATGTCACGGCAAATTGCCGGTACCGTTGCCCAACGAATTGTCAATTACAAGGAACCGGGAGACATGGTAGAACAGGGACAGGAATATGGTTTTATCAGGTTCGGTTCAAGAGTGGATTTATTTTTACCTGTTGACAGCCTGGTGCAGGTAAAATTACATACTAAAGCAATTGGAGGAAAAACAGTAGTTGCATTATTCAACTAGTTATAATGAGGAAGTTGCTAAAACAAATTCCAAATTTAATAACTTCAATGAACCTGGTCTCAGGGTCATTGGCAGTAATATTTGCCATTGACGGTCACCTAATCTGGGCGGGGATATTTATTTGTATTGCAGCAGTACTTGATTTTCTTGATGGAGTTGCAGCGCGACTTTTACATGCATATTCTGAAATTGGAAAAGAACTGGATTCACTTGCTGATATGGTTTCATTTGGACTGGCACCAGCAGCTGTTTTATTCACATTACTTGAGTTTTCCCTATTTGGTAAAAACCAACCAATTTGGGACATTTCTGCTCAATGGTACCAATGGGTGATTCTTTTCTCAGCACTGCTTATGCCAGTTATGAGTGCATTGCGACTTGCCCGGTTTAATACAATTCAGTCGGGGGAAACTTATTTTTTAGGATTACCTACTCCAGCTAATGCCCTGTTCTGGGCATCTCTTGGATTAATGCTTGAGATTCCACGTTATCAGGAATTATTTAAATTAATTTATTCAACCCAAACATTAATTCTTTTGGGAATATTTACTTCCGGCATGCTTGTTATTAGTTTGCCTATGTTCTCATTGAAAGTAAAAAATCTAAAGCTAAAAGAAAACTGGTATCGGTATATTTTTCTACTTTTAGCTATAATACTTCTCTCTATTTTTCATGTTTATGGTCTTGCTTTAATTATCCTGCTTTACATCTTTTTAAATATCTTTTTTTACCTGTTACGAATCCGTTATTAATGTTTGATGATTGGATGTAACTAAAAAAAGCCCCTGAAAAATGAAAGACAATTTTTTCCCGAAGGAAAGATAATAATACGCCATGACAAACTTTCTTCCATTTTCAGAGGCATAAATTTAAACACCAAAATTCTGAAAATGTTTTAATAGTCAGAGGAAAAACTAATATGCGCGTTTATTTTTTCCTTCTACATAATTAATGAAAGAAGAATTGACTACTTTATTACCCCCTGGTGTTGGATAGTTCCCTGTAAAATACCAGTCTCCTGTATCGTTTGGGCATGCCTTATGAAGGTTTTCAATTGACTGATAAACAATTTCCACTTCCGACTTACACTCTTCAGGTTTCAGGAGCTCTGAAATTTTTACAGATATTTGTTCTGGTGAAAAAGCACGGTATATTTCACGGACGTAATTTACCATCTCTTCTTTGGGAAGGTTTTCCTGTTCTTTGCATTTTCGATAAACTTCATCAATAACATGTTCCTTATCATGCTGTTTTAAAAGTTCAACAGCTGCGTTAAAAGCTATAAAATTTTCGAGCCGTGCCATATCAATACCATAGCAGTCGGGATATCGAATTTGCGGTGCTGAAGAAACCACTATTATTTTTTTTGGTAATAACCGGCCCAGAATCCGCAGGATACTGTTCTTTAATGTTGTACCCCGTACGATGGAATCATCAATAACTACCAGCGTATCAATAAAATTCCGAACCACTCCATAGGTAACATCATATACATGAGCAACCAGTTCATCGCGGTTGGCATCATCTGTTATAAAAGTGCGAAGTTTGGCATCTTTAATGGCAATTTTTTCTATTCGAGGTTCCAGAGAAACTATTTGCTTTATTTCCTGGTTAGTCATACTACCGTTGCCCTTTTTCAATTGATCAATTTTCCAATCGGTTAGGTACTCCCGGATTCCTTCAATCATTCCATAGAATGCTGTTTCAGAAGTGTTGGGGATGTATGAAAAAACTGTATCCTCAAAATTATAATCGACAGCTTTAAGAATAGCAGTGCTAAGCAGGCGCCCCAATTCCTTCCTTTCGTTATAAATATTTCTGTCACTGCCTCTTGAGAAGTAAATTCTTTCAAATGAACAGGAAGTTTTTTTGTAGGGAACCCTTATCATTTCGCTGCTCACCTGTCCTTTTTTCTTGATTATCAGTGCTTCACCAGGATTAATTTCATGCACTTTTTCCCAGCTTACATTCATGACCGTTTGGATAACTGGCCTTTCCGATGCCACGACAACTATTTCATCATCGTGGTAATAATGTGCTGGCCTTATTCCCCAGGGGTCCCGAACAATAAAAGCATCGCCATGGCCTATAAGACCAGCCATGGCATATCCTCCATCCCAATCTTTGGTTGCCCGCTCCAGGATGTTTTGAATATCCAGGTTTTCTTCAATAAGCGGAGAAATTTCATTGTTGCCGTAACCTTCATTCTTATACTTTCGAAACAGCAACTGATTTTCTTCATCCAGAAAATGTCCAACTTTTTCCAATGCTGTAACTGTATCTGAATAAGCTTTGGGATGTTGCCCCAGATCAACCAGCACCTTAAAAAGTTCTCCGGTATTTGTCAAATTGAAATTTCCTGCCAAGGCCAGATTTCTCGATTTCCAATTATTTTGACGCATTACCGGATGTACAAAATCGATGCTGTTTTTTCCAAATGTACCGTAACGCAAATGACCCAGGTACAACTCACCCGCAAAAGGGTAACTTGAATAAGCCCAGTCACAGTCTTCAACATCAATCCCTTTTCGTAATGCTTTCTTCAACGGTTTGTTTACATGGTCAAACACATCCATTATAGGATTTTGGGCAATTGAGCGATAACGATTTATATACGAACTTCCCGGCTCAAGATGATCTTTTACACATACCATTCCAGCTCCGTCCTGTCCACGGTTATGCTGTTTCTCCATAAGAAGGTATAGCTTATTTAGCCCATACCTCCAGCTACCGTATTTTTCCTGATAATACGATAATGGTTTTAGTAAACGAATTAAAGCTATACCGCACTCATGCTTTATCTGGTCACTCATAATTCTTCTGGTTTCAATAACGGAAAATCGATTATATCCGGAACAATATAGGCTCCCGGATATTCCTCCTGTATTTTCTTATGAAGTTTTAAAGCTTCATTTTTTGTTCTAAAATCCCCCACCCTAACCCGAAAAATTGGTGATGTATATTTAATATGAACGTTGTAATCGCCATATTCTGACAAGAATTCTTTTTTCTTTTTAAAAGCCTGCCCTCTGGCATTAAATGCTGAGCTATTAAATATTTCAACCCGATAACCAGGTATACCGTCCCGTTTTTTATTGTTCTTAATATGCCATTTCAACATATTCTCCAGACGTGAATCCTGATTAACATTTAAATTATCGAGTATAAATGTTGTGTCGGGTTCAGGCAAGTAGAAATCTTCTTCAGCATTTTCCGGTACACCTGGAAATTCAACTTGTGCATTTAACACCTGAAATAAAAAAAATCCAACAAAAAATAATAACAGAAACCTCATTGTTAATTTTAGTTGAGGATGCAAATATAATTCAAAATACGATAAAATTAATAACGGTTTATTCAGACTACAATTGCCTTACCAATTAGAAACCTGCTTCACCTATTTTTCTGAGAGTTCAGCTTCCAATTCAGGGGTGAATTCCAGGTTATGATATACATTTTGTACATCATCATCTTCTTCAAGCCGTTCCACAAGCTGAAGCACCTTTTTTGCCTCCTCAATTTTCAGAGCAGCAGTAGTAACAGGAATACGTTGTATAACCTGATTTTCAGGTTCAGTTCCCAATTCTTCCAGCTTTTTTGATATTATTCCGAAATTTTCAAATGCCGAAGTAATTTCAATAATCTCATCATTCTGTTCCATTTCTTCTGCACCTGCATCAATCATTTCAAGCTCAAAGTACTCATTTTTTGTATTTTCATCCAATGGCACCAGGAATTTACCTTTAGCTTCAAAAAGAAATGCTACTGAACCATTTATACCCAAATGTCCCTCATGTTTCGAAAATATTGAACGTATATTGCCAACTGTCCTGTTATTATTATCCGACAAACATTCCACAAAGATAGCAACACCTCCGGGACCATATCCCTCAAATGTTATTTCTTCAAAATTATTTACATCCTTTTCGGCTTTACTGATAGCCCGTTCAATAACATCCTTTGGCATGTTCTGACCTTTGGCATTTTGGATTGCAAGTCTTAACCTGGAATTTGAATCTGGATCACTACCTCCGACCTTTGCTGCAACTGTTATTTCTTTCGTTATTTTTGAAAACAGCTTTGAGCGTTTGGCATCTAATGCTCCCTTTTTTCTTTTTATGGTTGACCATTTGTTATGTCCTGACATGCTTATACAATTAGTGTAGATTTCTAAAATTACAAAATTTCAAATAAAATTAAAAATTGTAAAACGATCTGATCGTTCATTTCAGGATTGTTCCTTTTGCAGAAATATCTTTTAATAAATTCCCGGCAAAAAAGGATTGATGTAAAAAATCATCTAGTTTTGCTGCACTTTACATGAATTTAATATAGTGATAAAAACAAATAGCGACTATGGGAAAATTAGTTGAAGAATTCAATGATTACAGGGAGAAAATGAATGAAAAAATCCTTGGAAGCGAGAATAAAGTAATGAGGCGTATTTATGGAATTGACACCCTTGCTTATCAGGACGGGGCATTAACCAGTAAGGTAAAGGAAATGATTGGATTAGCCACTTCCATGGTTTTGCGCTGTGATGATTGTATAAAATATCATCTTGGCAAATGTTTCGAACTTAAGGTTACCACAGCCGAACTATTTGAAGTTTTCGCCATTGTCAATCTTGTAGGAGGAACTATAGTGATTCCTCACACGCGCAGGGCTTTGGAATATTGGGAGGAATTAAATGAGCATGTTGCATAAAACATTTGCTTCAATAATTGTTATATTAAAAAATATGTATTAATTATGAGTAAAATTTTTGCCATTTCATCGACAGGTAAATCTGAAAAGTCATTTCTCGATCTTCGTTTCGGGAAATGTGAGAATATTGTTTTTTTTGATTCAGGAAAGAATCAATACAATATTCTGGAGAATCCATTTAAAAACTCTGCACATAGTGGTGTGGAATTGGTAAAATTTCTTAAAAAAGAAGGTGTTACTGTTGTTATAACAGGTGAGGTTGGTCCAATGGTCAGTGATTTATTGATAAAGGAAAAACTTCAGCTGGTATTGCTACATGAAGAAAAGATTAAAATTGAAGAAATTATTGATCGCATCAGTGCCAAAAACTAATACAAACCGGGGTTTATAAATGGGATCAATGCCAGTATTACAGCCTGTCGGTATAGTTCTGCACGGTCGACAACATTATTGGTAAGTAATCCCACAGCGCCGTTCTTTTGCTTTGAATTCGATTCATTGAATACAAGATCATTGGCATCCCCCAATTCCAACCCTCCTGCTACAAGATGTGCAACTTTTTCGGGAAGTATAAAAGTGGCAGTTCGTGCCTCCCCTTTCTTTCCTGCTGAACTAATTACAATCCAGGCAAACGCAGCAAGACCTTTGTCCATCGCCTGAATTCCTCCTTCAATCCCTACCCAGAAATCTGCATCGTTAATCATCCTGCGTGCCTCAGCAACCCGGTTACGGGCACCTGTTAAAGTCTCGCTTTCAGTTAATGGCTGAATGGAAACACCCGATTCAGTTTTAATCCCGTCGATCTTAATTTCCCGAAAGAATGATTTAAATCCATTTTCAACTGCATTTATTTTTACAGGATTCTTTGATGCAACTACTATTTTCATATTTTTTGATTTTTTTTTATATAGCCTAATTAAACCAGTTTTTCTATACTATTCTTTTAGAATGACAACTTCCTTATAAGATCCTTCGTTATACTATTTCTCCAGGATTTATTATTTTCGCCTGATAAAAGTGAAAAATGTTAGTCAGAAAAGCAAAATCAGAAGACCTTAATTCAATATTGGAGTTCCAATTGGATATGGCAAAAGAAACCGAAGGAATTGAACTTGATTACAATACAGTTAAAGAAGGCGTATCAGCAGTATTGAAAGATTCAACCAAAGGGTATTATTATATAGCTAAAAAAGCTGATAAAGTAATTGCATCGTTACTTACAACATTCGAATGGAGTGACTGGCGTAATGGTACTGTTTTGTGGATTCAGTCAGTTTATGTCGTGCCGGAATTCAGAAGAAAAGGAGTTTACAGTAAACTTTATCAACATGTTAAAAATCTGGTTTTAAATGACACCTCCCTGAAAGGAATCCGGCTATATGCTGACGTATCAAACAAAGCGGCTCATAATACTTATCAAAAACTTGGAATGACACCCGATCATTACCTGACTTTTGAATGGTTAAAATAATGTGAATAGTGAATACAGGTCTGTATAAGTTGATAGAAGAGGGAGAACACCAGCAACAGGATTTTAAGTACTGCATTAACGATTCAAAGAAAATTGCAAAATCGCTGGTAGCCTTCGCAAACACCGATGGCGGAAGATTGCTCATTGGAGTTAAAGACAATGGGAAAATAGCTGGTATCCAAACCGATGAAGAATTTTATATGGTAGAATCAGCAGCAAAAATTTTCAGCAATCCACCCATCCCGTTCTTTACCAAGGAATGGCGTGCCGACGGGAAAACTGTACTTGAAATTTCAGTGGCATCCAGCGAAAAAAAACCACATTTTGCCAAAGACGAAAATGGAAAGTGGCTCGCATACATCCGTATTAATGATGAAAATGTACTTGCGCATACAATTCAACTGGTAATATGGAAAAAATACAACAGCCCTCAGGGAATTTATTTTACTTATTCTGAAGACGAAAAATTTCTAATTGATTATTTACAAAAAAATAAATCTGTTTCATTTTCAAAATTTATAAGACTTGCCCATATCTCCAGAAAAAAAGCTGAAGAAATTCTAAGTAACTTCATAATTATGGATGTGGTAAAAATAGT
>JBEPWX010000012.1:0-17902 GCA_041642235.1 Mariniphaga sp. | reverse complement strand
TATACCTCATTGTCATGCGGCCCTGGTTATTCCTACCGCCAGTTTTCCGCAGGGGCTCCAACAATGATTTTTCAGGTGTAGATGCAGTAATGGTATCAAAAGCACCAATAATTTTATGCCTCTGACCCGGAGTTACTGGTTTTAATTTTCTTACTGCCATTTCTATTATTAAATATTACTGTAAAAATCTATACTATCTCCTTCGCCAAGTGTAACAATGGCTTTTTTATAAGCAGCCGTTTTTCCGGTAATCACACCGGATTTGGTATATCTTGATTTAACTTTTCCACCGTATACCATAGTATTGACAGAATCAACCGAAACATTATACAGTCCTTCCACTGCCTTTTTAATCTCAGGCTTGGAAGCCGTTTTTGCAACAATGAAACCGTAACGATTAAACCTATCAGCCTGGTCATTCATTTTTTCGGTTACCAATGGTTTTATTAAAATATCCATGTTCAATACACCTTATAGTTTAAATGCTTCTTCTATTTTCTTCACCGATCCTTCAAGAAGAACAATTGATTTTGCATTAAGAATTTGATATGTATTTAATTCTGAAGCAATTACAATTGAAACATCCTGTAAATTTCTGGACGACAAATATATATTATTATTTTCGGCTGGTAAAACGAAAAGTGACTTTTTATCAGCAATTTGAAGATTGTTTTTAATATTAATAATCTCCTTTGTTTTTGGAGCTTCCATATTAAAGTCTTCCATAATCAGGATTTCATTTCCCTTTGCCTTATAGGTTAATGCTGATTTTCGTGCCAGCTGCTTCACTTTTTTATTCAGTTTAAAGTCGTAACTTCTGGGCCGTGGGCCAAAAACAGTACCCCCACCACGAAATACAGGAGATTTAATACTACCTGCTCTTGCAGTACCAGTTCCTTTTTGTTTTTTAATCTTACGGGTACTTCCTGAAATCTCGGCGCGTTCCTTTGACTTGTGAGTCCCTTGCCGTTTGTTAGCCAAATACTGTTTAACATCAAGATAGATGGCATGGTCGTTGGGCTCAATACCGAAAATAAGGTCACTTAAAGTAATCTTCCTTCCGGTTTCTTTTCCTTCTCTATTCAGTACACTTAGTTCCATTGTTTCCTAATAATTAAATATGAACCTTTGGCTCCAGGCACTGAACCTTTCACCACTATCAAATTTTTCTCAGGAATAACTTTCATGACCATCAGGTTTTCTATAGTCACCGTGTCGTTTCCTGTTCTTCCTGCCATACGCATTCCTTTGAATACACGACTTGGCCAGGAAGATGCACCAACAGAACCCGGTGCTCTTAATCTGTTGTGCTGACCATGGGTTTGATCTCCAACTCCACGGAAATTGTGACGTTTAACAACTCCCTGAAAACCTTTTCCTTTTGATACACCAACCACATCAACATAATCCAGTTCGTGGAAAATATCAACGGTTACAGCATCGCCCAGGTTGTAAGATTCCTGATAAGTGTTTTTAAACTCTACTACTTCGCGTTTTGGCGTAATTCCAGCTTTTTTAAAATGCCCAAATTCCGCTTTGGTTGCTCTCTTTTCTTTTTTATCGCCATAAGCAAGCTGCAACGCATCGTAGCCTTCTTTTTCACTGGTCTTAACCTGCGTAACTATACAGGGACCGGCTTCGATCACAGTGCATGGGATATTTTTCCCCTCAACACTGAATACGGATGTCATTCCGATTTTTCTTCCAATAATACCAGCCATTTCGACTAATTTTAAATTATCAAACTTTAATTTCTACTTCAACGCCACTGGGTAATTCCAGTTTCATTAAGGCGTCGATTGTTTTTGCCGTTGAGCTGTAAATGTCGATCAAACGCTTGTATGATGACAATTCAAACTGTTCCCTTGATTTTTTATTTACAAAGGTTGAACGTAAAACAGTATATATCCTTTTGTGTGTAGGTAGTGGAATTGGCCCACTAACCACAGCTCCGGTAGTTTTTACTGTTTTAACGATCTTCTCAGCCGATTTGTCAACCAGATTATGATCGTACGATTTCAGCTTAATTCTGATCTTTTGGCTCATGATGAGAACTCTGTTAAAAATATTTATAATAAATCAACTCTTCCCTGTACATTATCCAGCACCTTCTCAGCGAGTGATTTTGGCACTTCCTGATAATGGCTAAATTCCATTGATGATGTCGCCCTGCCCGATGATAAAGTACGTAAAACAGTTACGTAACCAAACTGTTCGGACAGTGGCACTTTGGCATGAATAACCCGGGCATTGCCTTTTGTCATCATACCTGATACATCTCCCCTGCGGCGATTAAGGTCACCTATTATATCTCCCATATATTCATCCGGAGTAACAATCTCAAGTTTCATAATGGGTTCGAGGAGTTTTGGAGCTGCCTTTGATGCTGCATGACGGAACGCCTGACGGGCACAAATCTCGAACGACAACTGATCGGAATCAACTGCATGAAACGATCCGTCAAGTAAAGTTACCTTCAGGCTATCGACCGGAAAACCGGCAAGAGGTCCATTGTTCATTGCGTTCTCAAAGCCCTTTTGTACCGATGGAATATATTCACGGGGAATATTACCACCTTTAACCTGATCGATGAATTCAAGACCCTGTTTTGTATCTTCTACAGGTTCAATACGAACTACAATATCTGCAAATTTACCACGACCACCTGTTTGCTTCTTGAACACCTCGCGCAACTCAACCGATTTGCCAATGGCTTCTTTATATGCCACCTGGGGTGCTCCCTGATTACATTCCACTTTAAACTCCCGTCTTAGCCGGTCAATAATTATCTCCAGATGCAGTTCACCCATCCCACGAATAACTGTCTGACCTGAATCAGGGTCGGTATTCACCTGAAAAGTTGGATCTTCCTCAGCAAGCTTCGAAAGACCATTCGATAATTTATCGAGATCATTTTGAGATTTGGGCTCAACTGCTATACCAATTACCGGTTCCGGAAAATCCATGCTTTCAAGTATAATCGGATGTTTTGCATCACAGAGCGTATCGCCCGTACGAATATCCTTAAAGCCAACTGCAGCGCATATATCTCCGGCTTCTATTATATCCTTGGGATTTTGTTTATTGGAATGCATCTGGTACAACCTGGAAATACGTTCTTTTTTTCCTGTACGGGTATTTAATACCTGGGATCCGGCTTCAATTTTTCCGGAATAGACGCGCATATAAGCCAACCGACCAACAAACGGATCGGTAGCAATTTTAAAAGCAAGGGCAGCAAGTGGCTCTTCTACATTTGCTGTCCGTTTAATTTCTTTATTTATATCCGGATTAATTCCTGTAATGTCTCCTTTATCGATTGGACTTGGCAAAAAAGCACAAACAGAATCCAGCAAACGCTGCACACCTTTATTTTTAAAAGCTGACCCACACATCATCGGGATAATAATCCCATCAATAGTTGCTCTGCGAATCACACTGTGCATTTCTTCCTTTGTAATGGAATCAGCATCTTCAAAGTAACGCTCAAGCAGCGCATCATCAACTTCCGCAACTGATTCCAGCAGATTTACCCGCCACTCTTCAGCTTGTTCTTTATATTCCTCAGGAATTTCTTCAAGACTGTAATTTGTACCCATGGTTTCATCTTCAAACCAACGGATAGCCTTCATTTCAATTAAATCTATTACTCCTTCGAAGTTTTGTTCCGCGCCAATTGGGATTTGCAAAGGTACAGGATTAGCACCCAGCTTTTCTTTAATTTCATTATGTACATTAAAGAAATCAGCTCCCTGCCGGTCCATCTTATTTACAAAGGCAATCCTTGGGACTCCGTATTTTTCAGCCTGACGCCAAACGGTTTCCGATTGGGCTTCAACTCCACCCACGGCACAGAATAAAGCAACAGAGCCATCCAGTACTCTAAGTGAGCGTTCAACTTCAACAGTAAAATCAACGTGCCCGGGAGTGTCGATGATGTTAATTTTGTATTCTGTATTGTCGTATTTCCAGAAGGTAGTAGTAGCAGCTGAGGTAATCGTAATACCCCTCTCCTGCTCCTGCTCCATCCAGTCCATTGTAGCAGCTCCATCGTGGACTTCGCCAAGGCGGTGTGTCAACCCGGTATAGAACAATATACGTTCCGATACTGTGGTTTTACCCGCATCGATGTGCGCCATAATACCAATATTTCTTGTATTTTTAAGATCTTGTTTAGCCATTCTATATTACCATTTTCTAATCTTTCCTATCTTTTCCCTGGCCTAAACTAAAATCTGAAATGCGCAAATGCACGGTTGGCTTCCGCCATACGGTGAGTATCTTCTTTCCGTTTAAATGCACCACCTTCATTGTTATATGCTGCAACAATTTCAGCAGCAAGTTTGTCTGCCATGGATTTTCCTGCACGTTTACGTGCAAAGATGATCAGGTTTTTAATACTGATTGCCACTTTTCTTTCCTGCCTTATTTCCATCGGCACCTGAAAAGTTGCACCGCCTACACGACGGCTTTTAACCTCCACAGCCGGAGTAATGTTTTCGAGGGCTTTTTTCCAAATTTCAAGGGGGGAAACTTCACTATCTTTAACTCTTTTCTCTACGATTTCCAATGTATCGTAAAAAATACCATAAGCCACGGATTTTTTTCCGTCTCTCATTAAATCATTGACAAACCGGGTTACCTGAGTATCGTGAAACTTTGGGTCCGGCAGAAGTATTCGCTTCTTTGGTTTTGTCTTTCTCATTTTAATAATTTTTGTGTTATTTTAATTGGTTGCCCTTAGGCGGTCTTCAGCTTATCTCCGGAAAACTTGAGAGATGCACTTACTCAACCAAACCACGTGTAAATAACTAGTTTATATTTATTGTTACAATAACCTATTTTTTCGGCCTTTTAGCTCCGTATTTCGACCTGCGCTGCAGGCGCCCCTCAACACCGGCGGTGTCGAGTGCTCCGCGAACCAGGTGATAACGTACACCAGGAAGATCTTTTACTCTTCCTCCGCGTACAAGTACAATTGAGTGTTCCTGCAAATTGTGCCCTTCACCCGGTATATATGCATTTACCTCTTTTCCGTTGGTAAGCCTTACTCTGGCAACCTTACGCATCGCAGAGTTAGGTTTCTTTGGAGTTGTGGTATAAACTCTTACACATACCCCACGACGCTGTGGACATGAATCCAACGCCGGAGATTTGCTCTTTTCCACTTTACTTTGTCTTCCTTTTCTAACTAACTGTTGAATCGTTGGCATAAATACCTGTTTTTTATCTTATTAATAATGTTTCCAAAAAATTGGACTGCAAAAGTATGTTAAAATTCTATAATATCAATTCTTTTTCATAATCTATTTAACATCCACCCTTTTAAAAACGGCACGCAAAAGTACTAATTTTGACTTAACAACAAACCATTTAAAGCTTTTTTTTAAAAAACTTAAGAAAGGATGTAATTTTTTTTCTGCAATCAAACCAATATGTCATCAAATCGTTATATAATTGCGTAACTTTTATTTAATGGCAAAAATTTTTAAATCAGTAAAAGCATATATCCTTCTGGGATATATTACACTTATCATGATAGCTTCTGTTACTGTATGGGTTATCTATGATGAAACGCTCGACTTATATGAGAATCAGGTTGATATGAACCCGGTGAATAATAAAATTTTACTTACAAATTCTATTCTCACTAATTTATATGAAGCTGAAGGTTTGGAAAGAAGTTTTCTACAGACAGGTAATCCGCAACATTATGAAAATTATAATATTCTAATCGATTCAATTAGCTCACAAATAGATGTGCTGGGAGCAATCGAAAGCTATCCCTCCCAAATAATGCACACAGATAGTATCCAAAAACTGCTTGTTAAAAAGAGGGAAAACCTAAAAGAGCTAAATTCTATTAAAAATTCGGCATCATCTGAAAAATTATATGAACGTGCTCTTTCCAGACTAACTCAAAACAAGGATTCACTCGATCAACTCTTTAGTATTTACACAACTATCAATACTAGTAAGGATAGTATTATTACAAAACAAAAAAAAGCACGTTTTTTTGAACGGTTAGTTAATGTTTTTGCTCCTCCCACACAGCCCGACTCCTCCCTGGAGGTAATTATAAATAATTCCATCCAGGTTGACAGTATATTTAATGCATTTAATCCTACTGACTCTGTACAGCAAATTTTAACCTCAATTATTGGTGAAATCAGAAAGGAAAGTACTGCCTTTGAAAAACAGCTCATTCAAAAAGAGCAGGAAAATCTTGAAAATGCGCAAACTATTACCCTTCAGATAAGGCAAATACTTTCGAAACTTGAAAATGAAGAAATACTCTATTCGCTTCAAAAAGTTTCCAGACAGCAGGATCATGTTAGCCGGATGACAAATATTGTAATTCTGCTGGGAGCAGTTGCCCTTTTGGTAATTATTGGGTTTTTAATTCTTATACTGAAAGACATTACCAGAAGTCAACACTACCGTCAACATCTTGAAAAAGAGAAAGCTTTTTCCGAATCTCTCCTAAAAAGTAAAGAACAGTTGATGCTTAGCATTACACACGATTTAAAGTCTCCGCTTCATTCAATTTCCGGATTTGCAAGTCTTGCAGTAAGAGAAAAATCCTCCACCCGACAAAAGGAATATTTAAAAAATATAGAACAATCGGCAAACTACATATCAAGGCTTATAATGGATCTTCTGGAATTTTCCATGCTTGAAACCGGAAAAATGAACATCGAAGAATATTCTGTGAATATTAAAACCTTAATGGAAGAGGTAGCATCAGAGTTTTATCCATTGGCAAAAGAAAAAAATCTTATTCTGAAACTGGAAACGGAGAACCTGTCAGATAAACTATATTTAACCGATGCTGCCCGAGTTCACCAGATTTTAAATAATCTTATATCGAATGCCATTAAATTTACCCATAAGGGACATGTAAAAATTAAAGGAACAATACAAAAATCGAAAGGAAAAGTAGATTGGATTAAATTCGAAGTTGAAGATACAGGGATAGGAATCTCCAGGGAAAATTTGCATTTGATATTTGAAGAATTTTCCCGGATATCCTCAGTAAACGATATCCACTATGAAGGAACCGGCCTGGGGCTTGCCATTACAAAACGAATCGTTGAACTGTTAAATGGCAGTATAGATTTCACCAGTAATGTTGGGGAAGGAAGCCAATTTACAGTAGAGCTGCCCATGAAAAGGAAAATGTCTAAATCTTCCACAGAGGACCATTCAGGTTTCCCGAAAAAAAATGGTTATAAAAAATACTTCAACAAGGAGCGGGTACTGATTGTTGATGATGATCCCTTTATACTGGAATTAACTGCTCACGTTTTAACTGAAGCAAATCTAAATGTAAATACGTTTTCAAAAGCAGACGAAGCCTTAAATGCTATTAATACACAAAAATTCGATTTATTGATAACTGACGTTCAGATGCCAGGGAAAGATGGATTTGAATTGCTCTCTTACTTTATTGAAGCGAATAATACAGAAAAGTCATATGCTATAGCAATTACAGGAGAATCGAACGATCAGGATCATTATTTAACAGCTGGATTTTCTGCTATCCTTCAAAAGCCTTTTAACCCAAAAAAGCTCATTGAAATTGTTTCAAATGTTTTAACTGGTGGCAGTACCCTGCCTTCAGAAACATCAAAAACAAAAAATCCGATAAAAGGTAAATACAGTATTGAAGGAATTAAAGCATTTGCCGAAGGTGAAATGGAAACAACACGGGAGATTTTAACTTCCTTTGCACAATCTACTTCTCAAAACCTTCATCTGCTCAGACATCATCTTCAAGCAGAAGATTATGAAGAGATTAGAAAACTTGCTCATAAAATGCTGCCAATGTTCCGGCAACTGGAAGCAGTTGAAATTGTTAAACCATTATTAATGCTTGAACAAAATAAATTTAACCGGGAAGAAGGCGAATGGCTGGAAGTAAGTTACCAGTTGCTTATAAACATAGAGTATTTAATGGAAAAAATTATTGAAGAGTATCAACTTCCTTTTTCAGGCAAATTAATATCGTAAAGTTTAAGTTTATTGTATAATGTTTTTCTGTCGATCTTAAGAAGCCGTGCCGCTTTACTTTTATTAAAATCTGCCGCTTCAAGGGCTTTAAGGATTGCTTCATTTTCATCTGTCCTCCCGTACAAAACAAATTCATCTTCATCTGCTCTGCGCGAATACAGCTCTGCAGGAATTTCATCCATTGTAATTGTTTTACCATGGGCGAGCAGTGTAGCTCTTTTTACCATATTTTTCATTTCCCGCAAATTTCCAGGCCAGCTGTAATTCAGGAAAATTTGTTCTACCTCTTTGTCAAATCCCAGAATTGACCGATCGAGATATTGGTTTGCATCATTAAGAAAATGATTGGCAAAAAACATGATGTCCGATTTTCGTTCTCTCAAGGGAGGCATATTAATCTGGAACTCATTTAACCGATGAAAAAGATCATCTCTGAATTCCCCACTTTCCTGAGCTTTAAATAAATCTTCATTGGTAGCTGCAACTATTCGCACATCAACTGATATTTCATTATTGCTGCCAACAGGTCTTACAACCCGTTCCTGCAGAACTCTGAGTAGTTGTATTTGTGTATTATAAGATAAATTCCCAACCTCATCCAGAAAAACAGTTCCACCATTGGCTGCCTCAAAATAACCAATCTTGTCGGAAATGGCACCTGTAAATGAACCTTTTACATGCCCAAAAAACTCACTTGCAACAAGTTCAGAAGGAATAGCTCCGCAATCAACAGCTACAAATGGTTTTTTTGATCTTTTACTCTTTTCATGAATTAAACGGGCAGCATATTCTTTTCCGGTTCCACTTTCACCAATAATTAAAACCGACATAGGTGAAGGAGCTACTAATTCAATAAATTCTTTTAATCGTTGTGAAGCTTTACTGTTTCCTTCGAGGTAATCATTTGCAAAATCGGAGGATTGATTCTGTTTCCCGGATGATTTTTCTTCCTGCTGACTCAATGCTTCTTTTACGGTATTTAAAATTTCAGCAGGATTCACAGGTTTGGATAAATAATTATATGCACCTTTTTTTATCGATTCAATGGCGGTTGCTATATCAGCATAACCGGTCATCATAATTATCTGAGTTTTTGGAGACTTACCTTTGATTAGGCGTATTAGTTCCATACCGCTCACATCGGGCATCCGGAGATCAGTAAATACGACATCAAAATGTTTTTTTTCTATTATTTTCCTGACTTCAACAGGGGAAATAACATTTGTTACTGAATAATTATGCTTTTCCAGTAATTTTTTCAACATCAAACCAAACGTAACATCATCATCTATTATCAGGATTTTTGCCATAAAAATGAAAATTCGTGCCTTGTTTAATGATCCATAACAATATAAAAATCATTCGGTTTTAACAGGGTATATTTTTAATTTCATTTTATTTTGACTTCAATAGTTAACCTACTAATTTCGTGGCAAATGCACTATTTTTTTTTAAATAAAGAATTAGAAACCCCCGTCATATTTTATGACAGGGGTTTCCGACACGTAACCCTCATTTAAGAAGCAAAAAAGTAATTTAATTTAATGGTCTGTTCTATGAAAAATTCTGTACTTTAATTATCTGCAGTAAACCATCTGCAACATCCAGTCTTATCTCCAGTCATCATTTATTGAATCTTCATTTTTATCTTCTTCCAACCTGATAAATTCACCCTCGGCACTATAAAAGATTGCAATTTTTTCGTCTCCTTTTTCCAATTTTAATTTATACGAACCATCACTACCTCTGTATATTTCAGAAACTTTGTAATCCGGATATGTTTCTTTCTTTGAGTCACGTATTGCTTCAGGCAGTTCGTTTTCTTTAATTTCATCTTCATAGCTAATTACCAGCTGCTTTTGTTCCTGAGGTTGTTGCTCCATTGGAGGGGCTTCTCTCTGTTCGTAAGGGATCTGGGCAAAAGTCGCTGTTGAAAGCCCCAGGAATAACAAAATTACTACTACGAAAAATTTCCATTTTTTAGCTCCCCTATGTAATTCCTGATTATTCATTATTTATTTTTTTATTTCCAGACATTCTGTGAAATTCTCAATAGCTATATAAGAAGAAACCATGCCAAAAATTATTTTTGCAACCAGAAGCTCTTCAAATCAACAACTTTGGCAATAATAATCTCATTAAATTCCAAAGTTGAAAGATTCGTGGAATACCCATTTTATCGTAGAGAATTTCTACAAAAAAAGCTGAAAGCTTTATTATTATTAAAAATAAGCCCCTGCCGTGAATGGCAGAGGCTATTATACTCAATTTTCATGGTGAGAAAATTATTCTACTTTATCTTCCCCATTATTTTCTGATGACTCACCGTTACCAATTCATCTTTTCATCTCTCAAAAAATATCCTTGTGAATTATAGTATACTGCAACTTCCTCATCCTGATTTTTTACTTTAACTTTGTATGAACCATCTTCTCCACGATATGCTTCAATCTCATGCTCGGGATACCATTCATCCAATGAATTTGTTATCATTTCAGGAAGTTCATTCTCATTGATTTCTCTACTGTAATCAACATCTCCATCACCTGTTATCTGTGACTGTTCCTGCGGAGAGGCAGTTTCATTTAGAAGTTGCCCATTGACACTGTAATAGGCAGTAACTTTCTCATCTCCTTTTTCCAGTTTTACTTTATAGGAGCCGTCTCTTGCCTGGTAAACCTTTAAAATTCCATGACCTGGGTATGATTCTACAATCGCAGAAGAAATCTCCGGAGAAATATCCTCTGCGGGTATTTCATCATCGTATTTCATATCAGGATCGTGCTTTAACAGTTCCTGTTGCATTTGGGTCGAATCTCCGACCGGCTCAGATGCCGGATGCTGGTACTGTGCAAATACTGTTGATGCTCCCAGCATAATCATCAGTATTGCAGCTACAGTTGTAATAACCTTTTTCTTTATTTCAAAATTTTTCATGACTTTTAATTTTTAAATTTAACCACTTCAATCCATTTCATTTTGTTTTTTCTAAAACTAAAGAGAAATCATGCCAATAATCAACAACCTGTTCGCAATCAATACAACATACTTATTTAATGATAGTTATATTTTATTCCCAAAAAAAACAAAAGAATAAAGACGTAGAAAAAATCACCATTCCGTGGATACCTTTCTACAGGTAAAAAAGCGGGAAATTTCCTGATATTAAAAAAAACCCCTGCCATAATAAATATGACAGAGGTTCAAAAATCTGCTATTTATGATTCACCGTTACCAATCCTCATTGGTATCTTTCATTTCACTTTTTTTCTCATCCCTTACAAAATATCCACTGGAGTCATAGAAAAGAGCTACTTTCTCATCCTGATTTTCAATTTTAATTTTGTAGGAACCATCATTTGCACGATATGCTTTCTTTATCTCATAATCGGGATATAGCTCATCGACAGAGTTGGTTATCAATTCAGGGAGATCGTTTTTCCCGACTTCCTCAGAATATTCTTTATCATCACCAGCTTCCTGTGATTGTTCCTGAGGGGAAACACCTCTATCCTGGCCCATTGACTGTCCGGTTGTATCTGTTTCCATTGTTGTTCCATACTGATTATCGGTACGTTCAGACTCAGAACCTGTGCGATTTGCCCTGGTACCAGATGGGTTATCAGCTCCCCATTCACTATCTGTTCTGCGTTCCCCCTGCATCGACAAATCATCATCTTGTTCCTCAGTTCTTTGACTTTGTTCCTGCGGAGTTGCAGTACCCTGGTTATTATCCTGAGTTCCCCATTGATTTTCCTGAGTTTCCTGCTGATTTCTCTGTGTTTCATTTATTCTTTGACCCTGTTGCTGGGGATTTGCTCCCTGGCGGGTATCACTTTTATTCTCAGCTCTTAAAAAGTCACCTTCTGAACTGTAATATACAACAGCTACATCATCCTGATTTTTTACTTTCACTTTATAGGAATCATCATCACCTCGATGAATTTCTTCAATCTCATGTGCAGAATACAATTCATCGAGCGAACTGGTAACTTCCTGCGGAAGTTCACTTTTATCTAATTTTTTGCTGTATTCTATACCTTTATCATGCATCTTATCCATGTTTGACCTCATATCATCACCCATATGTTGGCTTTGCTTTTGAGGGTATGCCGAGCTTTCATTTCTCATTTTATGATCTTTATCATCGGTGTCGGTTCCCATTGTACTACGGTCTGTTCCTTCATTGTCTCTCCGGCTTTCAGTATCCGTTTCAATCTGAGTTCCTTGCTGATTTCCCCGTTCATCGGTACCCCACTGGTCTTGATCCTGAGATTCCTGTGTCCTTTGACCCTGTTCTTGTGGAAAAGCACCTTCCTGCTGCAATCCACTCAAATTTTCGGCTCTTAAAAAATCACCATCTGAACTGTAATAAACTACAGCCTGGTCATTCTCATTTTTTACCTTTACTTTAAAGGAATCGTCATCTCCGCGAAAAACTTCAGAAATATCATGTGCCGGATACAATTCATCCAGCGAATTATTTACTTCCTGCGGTAGTTCATTCTTATCAAGCGTTTCGCTATAATCAACCCCTTTGTCATAATCTTTCGTATCGGTCCGCTGATATTGTTCCTGCGGTGATGTTTGTTGTTGATTAGATGTATCCCGGGCACTGGTATCTTGCTGTACCTGTGCAAAAACAGTTGAACTCATAAATAGCGTTATTATGGTTACAGCCGTTAATTTTAAAAAATGTGTGTGTGAATTTTTCATGATTCTTAAATTTTAAGTGCTACATTTATTAAATAATTTTCTTTCCTAATACAATAATCAAATGGAATAACTGTGCCAAAAGAATCAGCACCTGTCTTGTATGCATTTAAATCACAAACTTTCAAGCATTTATATTGTCTTTTTATCAGATAACCACATTAATTTTTGATTCGTGGATTACACATTATACTGTAGAGATTTTCTACGCAGTCCAACTGTAATCAGGATAGATTATAAAATAAAATTAAATGAAAGTCCGGATCAAATAAATCGTGTAGACTGGGTAACCTAGTGGTAGTCCACACTTTCCTTTTTTAACGTATATTTTAATTCTGTTTGGTATCCTTACCATTCGATATTGTTACCTGGCACCCCTGGCTCATATAGAAACTTTTATCTTGTTAGCTTAGGATCATGCCCGACATAAAAAAAAAACCCTGTCGCTTATTTGCGGCAAGGGCTTTTAATAAAAACCTGTTTCTGATTACTACTGTTTTCTACCAATCTTTACTTTTATCTTTGTCTTTATCCTTCTTCTCTTTCATAAAAGTTCCATTAGAATCAAAATAAACGACTTTCTTTTCATCACCATTTTTTACTTTTACCTTGTACGAGTTATCGGTTCCCTGGTATACTTTATCTACTTCATGATCCGGATACCTGGTTTCAAGTGATGTCGTAACTGTTGCAGGAAGTTCGGTTTCTTCTAATTCCTCTGTATATTCAACTTCACCCAGTTGATTCTGTTCCTGTGGAGAAACTCCATGTTCCTGAGTTCTTCTGTGTTCCTGCGGATCTTCAGGCAACGTTTGCTGTTGCTGTTCCTGAGGATACATTTCCTGCTCTTCCTGTGTTCCCATATTATCTTGGGGCTGGGTTTGTGGCACCTGAGCAAATACTGTGGTAACAAAACCCATCAACATAATCATTGCGATTGTACTAAGACTTTTTTTCTTTATACTTTTCATGATTTCAAAATTTAAATTATACATTAAATAATTTTTTTGTCTCTTTCCAATAAACCTTGAAATATATGTGCCAAAAAAATAATCCTGCTAAAAATTAAACGTAATACACTGAATACAAGCAAACTAACTACTACTATCAACAATTAACTTGCTTCTTCCATCCGGCCGTGGATTACCCAGTTTTTTGTAGACAAATTCTACGTAGATAAGCTAAATTTAAATTCCCTTGCATAATTACAGGACTTTTTGACAAACCTCATCGCATTTAAAGATTAACTAAATGCCATAGAATACCATTTGCCTATTATAAACTCTACATGAATTCAATCTTAATTCAATGTAAACTCAACTAAAGTTGAATTTATATTGAATTAACACTGAGTTAAAATTGAATTTAAATTAAATTTAATGTGGACAAAGTCCTGTCAGGGTACTATATTAATTACCTTTTTAATCTTCTATAAAAAATCTGTATAATCGGAATATTATAAAGAGATGAAGTGAAAAGTCCTTTAAATTGCCGGTCAATATTGCATGAGGAATAACAGTATAGAATTTCCAGTTCCAGGTTTCGGGTTCAAAGTTCAGGAGAGAAGGAATTCAATCCTTATTTCCATTTGAAGCTCTGCCTTTGAACCAACGCATTTCACCTGAACGAGGCAAGGATGGAATCCCTGTCACCTTTGCATGTTATTAAATTTATGGCAATTAGCGGGTTGAGGTTTTAGTTATATGATAGTGTTAAATAAGACCAGAGTTAAAAGAGAAGACATAAATTAATCTCCGGGCAATCATTATCTGGATGCATACAGAAACAGACAGACGAAAACATTGGATGGATTCAAATTCTTTCCCGAATCACTGAAACTAAAGGTTCAACAAGCCGTTCAATGAGACGCCGGTCTTTGGTTACTACCTCCGCAATTCCCTGCATCTCCTGGCTAAAAGGAAGGTCCCGGTTATAGTTGGTTGTAAGATTATTACTCAGGATTATTTCTGCTGTATAGAAAGCTCCTGACTCAGTATTTACAGGCACTTTCGACATATTGGCAATTTTTCCTTCCACAATACCAAATTCCATGTGTGGATAATTATCAAGCTTAATATTTACCCGTTGTCCTTCTTCTATTTTTCCAGCACCTGCAATTGGGATTATTGCCCTTCCTACAATTTTTTGCTCTTTCTGTGGCACTATTGTAAATACAACATTACCGGTATTTACATTTTGATTCGCACTCCAAAAGTTAGTAAAAGTAACCTGCCCGTCAATTGGTGTTTTTAATACAAATGATTGTTCCCACGAAACCAACTGGTTGACCAGGTTATCAAAGCGCTCCTTTAGTGCAGCAATAAGCTGGCTTCCAGCCTCTGCCTTCATAACTTCCTGTTCCTGAACCTGCTGCCTTAAATTATTCATGGTTATTTGAGTATTCGCCAATTCAGTCATTGCATTTTGCCAGGCATATTTCTGCTTGAGCATTCCTGCTTTCGATTTTTCGTAATCCACCTCCGACATTATTTTTTGACTATACAAGGTGGAATCGCGATAGAACTGATTAAAAGCCAACTCGTAATCCTGTCTGAGTATAGAGATTTGTTCTCTCGACCGATCAAAATAATTCCGGTAATCGGCAATTTGTTTCCTAAGCGACTCAATCCGCTGATTGTATGGGTTAAAATTAAGAAAGGTTTGGTAGCTGCTTAACTGGTTGATAAAGGAAGAAAGATAAGAATGGTAGTTCCCCAGGCTATAGTTACCGGAAAGGGAAATATTGTTAAATTTTTCAGGAGTATTAAACCACGATTGCATGGTATCGAGTTGGATGAGTAACCGGCGGGCATCGTCATAATTTGCTGTATTCTCTATTATTCCCAGCACATCTCCAGGCTCCACATGCTGATTATTCAGAACAAACAGCTGATCAAGTTTTCCGCTTGATTTAGCCACAATCTGTACCGGTGGACTTTCTGAAAAAATTGTAACTCTGGCAGCAATCATATCGGGGTATTTATAATAATAGCTTCCACCCAGCAATATGGCTACAACCAATAGCATGATGGTAATTCCCCACCGAATAATCCAACGGGGCGGCGTTCCTAAAATTTCCTGCACCTCATCCGAACGAATCTCTATGTTTTTATTTAGCGGCAAATTGCGAAATGATTAAATTGTTTAATTGTTATATGGTCAAATTGATAAATTACTGAAATGCTGAAATTATCCTTTCAGTTCATATTTCAATTTTCCATTTGAAAAATTTTTAAATGTTTTCTCTCCTTGCGGAGATTAATTATTTCTACAAAGCTATTATAATCTTCCGGGGAATTAAATTCCGCTTATGTGATTTTCGAATCTAATCTCCGGTTTGCAATTATCATTTTTTCAACTTCCCAATTCCAACTGGTTCTTTACAAGGCCATAATAAATTTCCTGTCGTGCAGCCAGTTCATTATGTGTACCTGTTTCCACAATACGCCCCTTATCGAGAACAACAATGAGATCGGCATTTTTCACTGTACTTAGCCTATGAGCAACTGTAACAACCGTACGGCCCTCGAAAAATAAAGAAAGATTATCCATAATAACCCTCTCATTATTTGCATCAAGCGCATTGGTGGCTTCATCAAAAAAGAGAAAATGCGGATTCTTATAAACTGCCCGTGCAATTAATATTCGTTGTCGTTGTCCCTGGCTGAGACCAGTACCCTCCTGTCCTATTTTTGTATTGTAGCGCAGCGGCAGGTTTTCGATATATTCACCTATGTTTGCTATTTCCACCGCACGCTGCAGTTTTTCCCTGTCGGGGTAATCTTCAGCCACAGCAATGTTCCGGGCTATAGTATCCGAAAAAATAAATCCATCCTGCATAACTACGCCGCAGTTACTGCGCCACATTTCCATGCTGTATTGGTGCAATCCGATTCCTCCGACCTCTATCCTTCCTTCGTAAGGTGGATAAAATCCGAGGAGCAGTTTAATAAGGGTGGTCTTGCCGCTGCCACTGGCACCAACAATAGCTGTAACTTTATTCTCGGGAATAATAAGATCAATATTGCTCAGAACTCTGGGAGATTTAGGTCCTTCGTAATAGAACGACAGATCCCGGATGATAATTTCTTTCCGTACAGGCAGCTCAAAATTCTTCTGTTCCTCCAACCGCTCTTCATCATCGCGCTGATGAATTTCACCTAATCGCTCCAGACTGATTTTTGCATCCTGTCCTGCCTGTATAAAACCAATAAACTCATTGATAGGAGCATTAAGCTGCCCGATGATATATTGGATGGCAACCATCATACCTAAAGTCATGGTACCATCCACCACGCCTTTAGCGGCAATAAATGATATCAAAATATTTTTCACCTGGTTTATAAAAATGGAACCTACCTGCTGGTTCTGGTTGAGCATCATACCACGTACACTTACCCTGAACAGCTTTGCCTGGATTCGTTCCCACTCCCATCTTTTTTGCTTTTCGCAATTATTCAGCTTGATTTCCTGCATTCCCGTGATTAGCTGGTATACATTGCTTTGATTAGCAGAAGCAACATTAAACCTTTTGTAATCGATTTCCTTCCGTTTCTTCAAAAACATGAGAATCCACAATACATACAATGCGCTGCCAACATAAAATATGAGCAGGATGCTCCAGTCGTAATAGGCCATTACAAAACTGTAAATAACAAAAATAAAAATACCGAACGACATGCTGATGAGATTGCCTGTCAGAAAATTCTGTATGCGCTGATTGTCATCGATACGTTGCCTCAGGTCACCAATAAGCTTTGTATCAAAAAAGCGGATAGGTAGCCTCATCAGTTTAATAAGAAAATCGGAAATAAGAGATATGCTCACCCGGGCACTGGTATGAAGCATAATCCAGCTGCGGATAAATCCTACGGCTGTTTGGCTGGCAGTTAAAACCAGTTGGGCAACAAGCACCAGGACAATAAAATTAAGGTTGTTTGTAGCGATACCTACATCCACAATCGCCTGCATAAGGAATGGCAAAATAAGACTAAGAATACTTCCTACCAGGAAGCCCAGTAATAATTGGGTAATAAGTTTTTTATAAGGCTTAAAGTAAGAAAACAGGTAGCGAAATCCGGTTTTATTTACTTTTTCACCTTCCTCCACATAAAAATCGGATGTGGGTTCAAGTAATAATGCGATACCTGCCGGTTCGCCATTCTGCTGAGTAGAA
>JBEPWX010000011.1:0-18187 GCA_041642235.1 Mariniphaga sp. | reverse complement strand
GTCATTAAAAGCCCGCTTTTAGTTATATGGGAATGCTTATAAAGACAACCCACAGCTTGATACAAATGTTACAGGTTTCAACCAGATTAAAGAATAAAAATTATATGCTGAATATAACTAAATTACTTAAATTTCCCATAGTTTTCCATTCGTGCATAAATCATAGTGCAGTTGGAAACTATTACCAATAAATAAAAATAATTCACTATGGGAATGTTAAAGGAGTTTAAGCAATTTGCGGTCAAAGGAAATGTTCTTGATCTGGCAGTAGCCGTAGTCATTGGCGCTGCATTTGGTAAAATAATTACATCGTTTGTGAACGATGTCCTGATGCCACCTCTCGGACTGCTTTTAGGCAACAGGGATTTCAGCAACATGCGCATTATACTGAAGCAAGCTCAGCTGGCGGTTATTGACAGTGAGCAGGTTATTGTACCAGCCGTGGAAGAAGTTTCCATCCGGTACGGGTTATTTATTAATAACATTCTGGATTTCGTGATCGTGGCTTTTGCCATATTCATGGTCGTAAAAGCCTTCATTTCATTGAAACGCAAAGAAGAAGCTAAACCAGCAGCAGTACCGGCACCTACCCGTGAAGAAGTTTTACTTACTGAAATCAGAGATCTGTTAAAAAAATAGAGTTATTTACGGATGATATCAATTTTTCCGTCAGGCCAAAGCTTTATAATTCCTGGTAACCTGACGGAAGTGGTAT
This sequence comes from Mariniphaga sp., assembly GCA_041642235.1. Lineage (GTDB taxonomy): Bacteria > Bacteroidota > Bacteroidia > Bacteroidales > Prolixibacteraceae > Mariniphaga. Next base: position 17,472 of record JBEPWX010000011.1, on the reverse strand, counting down.
CTGTTTGCCTGTATTCAACTATATAATCCACCTGGCTTTTTATTTCTTCTGAAATTTCGTCGAAGAATGCAGGTGCTTTTTCACCGCTGAAGTTTGCGGAAGTAGAAACGATTGGTCTTCGGAATCGTTGTAATAGTTGTCTGGTGAATTCTTCCTTCGTAAACCGGATGCTAATACTGCCATCCTCTTCCAGCAGGTTGGGTGCCAAATTTTTTGCATTTGGATAAATTACCGTCAAAGGTGTCGTACTGATTTCCACAAGTTCCCAGGCAATTTCAGGTACTTCCCTGATATAACGTTCGAGCAACGCCGGGTTCTCCATTAAAACCAGCATGTTTTTGGTATCTTCCTTTTTTATGATGCTGAATATTCTTTCCACTGCTCTTGCATTGGTTGCATCACAGCCAATCCCCCAAATGGTATCGGTAGGATATAAAAGTACCCCTCCTTTTTTTAGCACGTCTACCGACTTTTTAAGATCATTTTGCATCGTTCTCTTTTAAAATTTTCGTATACAATGAAATCAGTTTCTTTGCATAACTTTCAGGATGAAACATCTTCGCTCGCTCATATCCCTTATTAATCAACTCGTCCCGTAAAACATCATTATTCAGGAGCATTTCAATTTTCTCTCCTATTTCTCTAAAATTCGCCGGATTGCACAGAACAGCTGCATCACCAGCTGTTTCAGGCAATACCGAAACTTTGGATGTAATTACAGGGCAGCCGCAGGCCATGGCCTCAATAACAGGAAGTCCAAAACCTTCAAATATGGAAATATAAATCGAAATCGTTGCACATTGATAGATTCCTGCCAATTCTTTTTCCGGCAAATTGCTATAAAAAGTTACCTGATCTTCCATTCCATTCTCCGAGATAAAATGGTTAAGTTTCGATGTATAAGAAGTGGTTTTTCCAATTAATACAACAGGAATTTTTATTCCTGCTGCATGAATCGCCCGAAGAATGGCCAGTTGATTTTTCCTGGCTTCCATTGTCCCTACTGCCAATAAAAACTTTTCAGGCAGGTTGTATTTCTTTTTTATCTTGTCCGTATCATGTATTTCAAAAAACACCGGGGCAACCGGCTGGTAAAGCAATTCAATTTTTGAGACAGGCACATGGAAGAAGGTTACCAAATCATTTTGAGTCTGTTTGCTAATGGCGATAATCCTGCTGGCTGACTTACAAGCATGCTTAACCTTTTTAAAATAAATTTTCCGGTCGACCGGCTTGTAAAATTCAGGATATCGCATAAATACCACATCGTGGATAGTAACAACTGAAGTGATGCCACTTTTTCGGATACCTTTGGGAAGTTCATTGCTCAAACCATGGTAAATATCAATATTATGACTTTTTGCATGAGAGACAACAAAATAGCTCCTCCATAATGATTTCAACTTTTTTACCACCAGGTTCTGGGGCAATACAATTTTAAAATGGTTATATCCTGTAAACAGGTCTTCTTTTACTTCGGGGGTAAAAAGAATGTAGTCATTCAGCGGGAAGTACCTACGGAGCGAATTAAGGGTATTCCGGCTGTAATTTCCCAGTCCGGAGGCATTAAAAAAAGCGCGTTTTGCATCGAACCCAATTTTCATGGATGTAATATTGCCGGTTTTTTATTTTAAAACTACTATTTAAATACCTATTATATACCTAAAATACAAAAAAGACGGGTTTGAACCCAGCCTTGACCGGCTATTTTTTATTTATAAATTTTTCGACTTCAAATAGAAACAGCTGCAAATAAATAATTTTTTATAATTACTGCTTCTTTTTTAAAATGAACAAAGAAACCGTAATCTCCATCCGGTCCTTTTTAAACCAGCCTGGAAGCTGGTTATGCTTTGTTGTTTTAAATCGGGTTGCAGCTTATGCTTTAAAATCTTTTAACCCGGCAAAATCGAGTGTTGCAAAATAATCTTCAATGAATTCAGGTCTCCTAATCTGTACCACTTCTCCATTTTCACGTAAAAGCAATTCTGCTGATTTTAGCTTTCCATTGTAGTTGAATCCCATGGCATGCCCATGAGCACCAGCATCATGTATCACCAGGATATCGCCGGGTTCTAATTCCGGCAACATACGGTCGATGGCAAATTTATCGTTATTTTCGCATAACGATCCGGTAACATCATATTTCTGTGTTTTGGGGTGATTTTCCTTTCCAACAATGGTAATATGATGGTAAGCTCCATACATCCCCGGCCGCATGAGGTTTACCATAGACGCATCAAGTCCGGCAAACTGCTTATATGTATTTTTAATATGCAATACACGCGTAACCAGGTAACCATAAGGTCCGGTAATGGCACGCCCCAGTTCAAAAAATATCTTCAGCGGGGCAAGTCCGTTTCCTTCAATTTTTTCGATGTAAAGTTTTTTAATGCCTGCACCTACATATTCCAGGTCAACCGGCTTTTCACCCGGTTTATAAGGAATACCAACTCCTCCGCCTAAATTGGCAAAACTGATCTTTACACCGGCTGTTTCATGCACTTCAGCAATAAGATTAAACAGAACCTCGGCTGTTTCAATGAAGTAATCGGGGTCCAGTTCATTGGATGCAACCATGGTATGAACGCCAAAATTTTTAACACCTTTGCTTTTTAAAATACGATAGCCTTCGATAATCTGCTCGTGAGTGAACCCGTATTTTGCTTCTTCCGGATGTCCGATAATCAGGTTGCCCTGTTTCAAATCACCGGGATTGTATCGCATACAAATGGTTTCCGGGAGACCCACATTCTTTTCCAGGTATTCTATATGTGAAATATCATCAAGGTTGATTATGGCCCCGAGTTCCTTAGCTGCCCTGTATTCACTCGCCGGGGTATCGTTTGATGTGAGCATAATTTCCTCCCCATGCATTCCAACCCGCTTTGCCAGTTCCAATTCAGCCTCCGAACTGCAATCGATGCCAAAACCTTCTTCCCGTAAAATCTTCATCAGGTAAGGATTGGGGGCAGCTTTGATGGCATAGTACTCTTTAAATCCCTCATTCCATTCAAACGCTTTTTTGAAACGTCGGGCATTTGACCGGATAGCCTTTTCATCATAAATATGAAAGGGAGTTGGATACTTCTCTATAATATGCTCAATTTCTTCCTTTGAAAAAGGTAAACTTCTCTCTGACATTTTCTTTTCTGGTTATATTCAATGCAAAATTACTATATGAAAGAAATATAATGGAATTATTCTAAATAAAGTACGGAAATATTAGTAGAGAATTAATCCATCTTTTTAATTCATTACAAATCAGCCAAAAATTCCCGGCTCAGATTCCCACTGGCAATCTCTCTAACTTCACCAGTCATATGCATGTTCCAGGCTTCATCGGCTTCAATTTTTAATTCCCCGCCGGGCATTTTAACTGTTATGTGCCGCTGAGTCAATCCTTTTTTTACCAAAACGGCAGCCACAGCACAAGAAGAACTTCCTGATGCCAGTGTCCAGCCGGCACCACGTTCCCAAATCATTACTTCGACCTCGGCAGGAGAAATAACCTTTGCAAACTGTACATTGATCCGTTTCGGGAAAATTGGATTGTTTTCAATCTGAGGGCCAAAAGTCTTTACTTCTTTCTCATCAAGTTTATCAGTTAAAATCACACAATGAGGATTGCCCACTGAAACACAGTTCATCAGATAATCTTTGTACTCAAGATGCAGGATTTCATCGATACACTCTTCTTTATCACTCTTTACCGGAATAAGATCTGAATCAAAAACAGCCTTCCCCATATCCACCTTCACAGCTTTTGCTTTGCCATTTTTTTCCTGGATAATCTCCGCCTGCACCAGGCCACCAAGGGTTTCAATGGTAAAACGCCTGGACTTGGCAAACTGATAATCGTACAGGTATTTGGCAAAAATCCGCAAGCCATTCCCGCTCTTTTCGGCTTCCGAACCATCGGGATTTAAGATTCGAAGTCCAAAATTCGCATTAAAACTGGGAACCTTTAGCAGGATGCCATCAGATCCGATTCCGAAATGAACATCGCATATCTTGCAGATGGCTTCCGGGGTAAGGTCAAATATAATATCCGACTTATTTAATACTATATAATCATTCCCCAGACCATGAGATTTTACAAAAAAGTTTTGCATGACGAAATTTTTAATTTTACAAAAGTATTAAACATCATACAATTTTCTTCAGCTAACTTCAATGAATTCTTTGCCTGCCAATTTATTTTTAACTTTGCGTTTATAAACATTTAAAGGAAATACTGATTTTATTCCGGCAGGCAATTCTATGCTTCAGGAAAAATTTCTTGTATTAAACTGATTTGATCGGACTTGTTCATTCCAGCTGCTGTATGCAGAATTAAATTAAAGAGAATAGAGAAATGGATTTCAGATTAATGATACAATAAATTCATACTTTAATTTCAAAAAACGAACAAGACATCGACAGATAATAAAAAAATAAAATATGGCAAAAATTAACGAAAACTACCTGAAACTTCAGGCAGGTTATTTATTTCCGGAAATCGGAAGAAGAGTCACAGAATTTGTACATCAAAACCCCGGAAAGAAAATCATCAGGATGGGTATTGGAGATGTTACCCAACCACTTCCACCCAGTATAGTAAAGGCTTTCCACGAAGGAGTGGAAGAAATGAGCAAAGCTGAGAGTTTTAAAGGATATGGTCCGGAGCAGGGATATGCTTTTTTGCGCGATGCAATCGCAAAGAATGCATACCAGGATAATGGGATTAATATTCCTGCCGACGACATCTTCATATCCGATGGCTCCAAATGCGATACCGGTAATATCCAGGAAATATTTGGAAACGACAATAAAATTGCCATTTGCGATCCGGTTTACCCGGTCTATGCCGATACCACCGTTATGTCGGGAAAAACAGGTCAATACAATTCTGGTTATTATGAAGGCATTATTTATATGCCCTGCACTAAAGAAAACGGATTCACTCCCGATTTGCCTTCTGAAAGTCCTGACTTAATCTTCCTTTGTTTTCCCAATAACCCAATGGGCACAATAGCAACAAAAGAAGAACTAAAAAAATGGGTCGATTATGCAACAGAACACAAAAGCATTATATTATACGATGCCGCCTATGAAGCCTTCATCACCGAAAAAGACATACCACATTCCATCTATGAAATTGAAGGTGCAAAAAAAGTAGCCATCGAATTTCGCAGTTTTTCAAAAACCGCCGGGTTTACCGGAACACGCTGTGCATATACTGTAGTTCCGGAAGAACTAATGGCTTATGACAGTGAAGGCCAGGCACATTCAGTTAAACGGTTGTGGAACCGCCGGCAGTCAACCAAGTTCAATGGGGTTTCCTACCCTGTGCAAAAAGCGGCTGCCGCAGTTTATTCCAAAGAAGGGAAAAAAGAGGTAGCCGAAATTATTGCTTATTACCTTGAAAATGCCCGCATCATGAAAGAGAGCCTTGCAGATGCCGGCTATGAAGTCTTCGGTGGAATAAATGCTCCTTACATCTGGGTTAAAACCAGAAACGATATGAGCTCCTGGGAGTTTTTCGATAAAATACTGAACGAAGCCAATGTAGTGGGCACTCCAGGTTCAGGATTCGGGCCTGCCGGCGAAGGATACTTCCGGTTTTCAGCTTTCGCCGATCGCGAAAGCACCATTGAAGCAATGGAACGTATAAAAAATCTAAAATAAAGTAATGAACAGATGTACCCTGTATAATGCAGGGTATGTCTTTATTGCCTGCTCCGGCTTTTACTTTTTGTTCACCAGATTACCCAGTTTATTTAATATCTTTATCAACGTAAAATTAACGTCGGACGATACTTTTAAACCGACAATCAAGAAAATATAAACAATCGCAAATACTGAACCTCGTGCCAGAATATCCCAAACCATAGGTAGTTCAGGTAGTAAATATCCCAAACCATAGGCCACCAGGAATATAAAAACTATTAGCAGAAAATAAGATGTAAACGGCTGTAAATCATATTTATGGTAAAGAAAAAGAAACCGCATCAGGTTATTTAACAAAAACGAAACAGCAATAGCAAGTGCAGCACCTGTTATCCCCCACACCGGAACCATCAGGTATATGTTAATAATCACAAGAACAATAAGGATGATTAAAAACCAGAGCGCCATACGATAATATTTTGAATATGCAATAATCTGGCCGTTCGCCCCTGTAGCCATATCAATCAGGTAACCTATCCCGACAAAAAATATAACCCATTCACCGGAAGCATAATCAGGACCTAGTATAATCATTATGCTGTCAATATTCACCCAAATGCCTCCAAATAAAAATGCACCAAGAATAAACTGGTTCAGGCAGCTTTTTTTATAAATATCAGCTATATACGATACGTCATTTTTTTTCCAGGCTTCAGCAATAAGGGTTCCTGAAATACGCAGCAGCGGTCTGGATGGGATAATCACCAACGTACCGAAAAAAAATGCAATAGTGTATATTCCGGTAGCATCAAGTCCCAGTATCTGGTTCACCAGAATTTTGTCTATTAAAAACACAATGCTCCCCCCTGCTCCGGTTAATATGCTATAGAATCCCACACTTACCATCTCGTTTCTGAGCTTTTTGGTTACAAAATTCAGCCTGGGCCGAAAATTAATTTCCCCTTTTATGACCAGATAAAAAAAGATTACAGCCCCTTTGGCACTTACTGCAGCGGCATAGGCAAGAATCAACTGATGAAGATTAATCCATTCAAATACAAACAACAGGACAACAACTATGATGAGCAGACGCTGAAAAAATTCAGAAAGATAAATTCCAAATACCGAATCGTACAGCAACCGGTTGTAACTATCAAAAACAGTATATATCAACATGAAGAAGGTAAGAGGAATAAGCAGATAAATGTATTCCGAAAAAAGCTGTGATTTTTCAAGGTTGTTTTCTGCCAGCCAGGGGGCAAAAAGAAAATAGACCACCAAAAACAATCCAAACCCTACTGCCATCACCATAAAAGCAATAAATAAAAACCCGTTGTGACCTTCTTCCCTGTTCCTGAAATATGGAAAGATACGTGCAACCACTCCGGTAAAGCCCAGCGAAGAAAACTGCATCATTATTGCCGACCATGCCAGAAGTAGCTGAAACAAACCAACGACATCAGTCGTCAGGTAATTGGGAAATAAATATGCTGTTGTAATAAAGCCAATGCCCACACCTATATAGGACCATAGGGTGCCTTTAATGCTTTGCTTAACGATTATTCCCATTTATGATGCTAAAATATTTTTAATGCCTATTTTTGCCCTTCATACTGAATGAAAAACATTAAATAATGGCAAAGATAAACGGCTTCCGCAAAATTCTCACCCATTTTGGTATAATCCTTTTTTTTATTGTTTTAGCCTACACCTATATGTTTCCCCTGCTCGAAGGGAAAACAATCGTAATGGATGACATCCAGCACCATAAAGGCATGTCGAAAGAGTTGAGCGATTATCGCCAGGAAACTGGTGAAGAAGCCCTCTGGACCAACAGCATGTTCAGCGGAATGCCCGGTTACCTGATATCTGTAATTTACCCCGGAAATTTAGCACGTCATGTACAAGGTTTCTTCCGTAATCAATTTAATACCGCTTCTTTCTTGATATTATACATGATTGGATTTTACATTTTGCTTTCAAGCATGAAATTTAATAAGTGGCTGAGTGTAGCCGGGGCAATTGCTTTTGCCTTTTCATCCTATTTCATCATCATTATTGAAGCCGGACACACATCAAAAGCCAATGCCATTGCCTACATGGCCCCTTTACTTGCAGGCGTTTTACTGGCATTTCGGGGGAAATATATTGCCGGCAGCCTGTTGTTTGCTGTTGCCTTTTCGCTTGAATTGCTTGCCGGACATCTCCAGATTACCTATTATGGTTTTATAATGGTCGTCCTTCTGGGACTTGTAGAATTAACCTATGCAATACGTAACAAGACCCTCCCGTCGTTCCTTAAAGCCTTTTTATTCCTGCTGGCAGGAGCTATTTTAGGTATCGGCATGAACTTTTCAAGACTATATACTACCTGGGAATATTCGCGACATACCATTCGGGGACCATCGGAACTTTCCTCCGAAAAGGAAAATCAAACCAGTGGTCTCGATAAGGATTATGTAGTGCAATGGAGTTACGGCATCGATGAAACCTTAACCCTACTCATACCCAATTTTAAAGGAGGCGGCAGCATGATTAATCCCGGCACTGATTCGGAAAGTTTTGAAGCATTGCAGGAACAGAGAGTTCAAAATCCACGACAGGCAGTTCTGGGAGTAAGTATGTATCATGGAGATCAGCCTGGCACATCAGGGCCAGTATATGTAGGGGCAATTGTTGTTTTCCTTTTTATTCTCGGACTTTTTATTGTAAAAGGAGTATATAAATGGTGGTTGCTGGCTGCTACCATTGTATCCATTATCCTTTCCTGGGGTGGAAATATCATGTGGCTTACCAGCTTTTTGCTCGATTACCTGCCCCTCTACAATAAGTTCAGGGCACCGAGCATGACGCTTGTAATTGCTCAGTTTGCCATGCCCCTGTTAGGATTTATTGCTCTTAATAATATTTTGACCGGGAAAACGGAGAAAAACGAATTGCTGGAAGGCTTGAAATGGGCTGTTTTAATTACCGGTGGATTATCTCTTCTCTTTGCCATATTGCCCGGTATCGCCGGCAATTTCACCAATGCCTCTGATGCTGTCCGTTATCCGGAATGGCTGATGGAAAGTGTTATTTCCGATAGAAAAAACATGTTGCGCAGCGATGCTTTCCGTTCGTTTATTTTCATTGCTTTTGCTGCCGGTGCGGTATATCTGTGGCATATTAAAAAATTAAAAACAACCCCCTTTCTGGCTGCATTGGGCATTTTAATCCTAATTGATTTATGGACTGTTGATAAGCGGTACCTGAATGAAGATGATTTTGAAAGGGAAAGACAGGTAGAAAATCCCTTCCCTATTACCCCGGCCGATAAGGCGATATTAAACGACAACGATTTATATTTCAGGGTACTGCCCTTGCCTAATCCTTTTCAGGATGCACGGGCTTCTTACTATCACAAAAATGTGGGCGGTTATCATGCTGCCAAGCTGCGACGGTACCAGGAGATGATTGATTACCATCTGCAACCTGAAATCCAGCAAATGATATCCAGGCTTCAGGATGGTGTTCCGATCGATTCAGCATTTAGCGAACTGACGGCAATCAACATGCTCAATACCCGCTATGTGATTTACGACTTAAACCAGGCTCCTTTTCATAATCCGCAGGCACTGGGGAATGCCTGGTTTGTATCCGGATATAAGACAGCAGAAAGTGCCGATGAGGAAATTGAAGCCATTAAAGGGCTTGATCCATCGGAAACAGCTATTGTACGTCAGCAATCAACCGAGCACATCCAGGGAAAGAGGTTTGATAAAGATTATAACGGATACATCCGGTTAACCGAATATGAGCCAAACTACCTCAAATATGATGTGAAGGCTTCAGGTGAACAATTTACAGTATTTTCCGACATTTATTATGAAGACGGCTGGGAGTCATATATCGACGGAGAACCAGTACCCCATTTCAAAGTGAATTATATTTTACGTGCAATGGTTATCCCCGGGGGGGGACATACCGTAGAATTCAGGTTTAAACCAAAGGCTTATTACAATGGAAACAAAGTATCACTGGGAAGTTCCATTCTGTTAATTCTTGCAATTGCAGGATTTTTTGCAATGGAAAGAAATAAAAGAAAACGTATATCAGGGGAAAGCCAGAGCACATGAACGAGAGGTTATCTGTTGAATTTTTTCGTCGCGATGTTTTATCAGTTGCCCCCGGGTTACTGGGAAAACTACTCACACGAAAGTTCAGCAACGGGAATATTGAAAAATATATAATTACAGAAGTAGAAGCATACAGCGCACCGCATGATCTGGCCTGCCATGCCAGCAAAGGTAGAACCTCCCGGACCGAGGTGATGTTTCGGCAGGGAGGCCTGGTCTATGTCTATCTCATTTACGGAATCTATTGGATGCTGAATATTGTAACCGGAGAAGAAGGCGATGCGTCTGCCGTATTAATCAGGGGGGTAGAGGGTATATCGGGACCAGGACGCGTTGGCAGAACCCTTCAGCTGGATAAATCTTTTTACGGAGAGTGCCTGCTCACATCCGACCGGATATGGATTGAAAATTCCACCATTTCCCTGCAATATCAGGAGCTACCCCGAGTAGGGATTAATTATGCAGGCGAGCCCTGGACAAGCAAACCCTGGAGGTTTCTGGCAGCAACAGAATCCTAATCCAGTATGAAACGGTTATAGAACCAAAGCAGTATAACTGCAAGTACTGCAACACCTGAATAGATTATCCATATGTTCGAAGGGTTATAGTTCACCCACAAATAATCGTTCAGTTCCTGAACAGTCATACCCATTCTTTCTGCTGCCATAGCAATGTAATTATTTTTGGTAACCTCTTCCGAGATTTCCGGCATGGAAATACCTCTGCGAGCTATTTCCTGTTGTAAAAGATACACATTGTCGGCTATTCGTTCATAAACTCCGCCCGAAAGCCAGCCCGCCAACTGGTGCCCTGCTGCTATGGGCAGAAAAGATGTTCCCATATATAACGCCTTTTTATCCTCCGGTGCTATACGCCCCACATATTCAGTAAACTTAGGTGAACTGGCCATTTCACCGAGTGCAAAGATTAAAATACCAATCAGGATAAGCCAGCTGTTTTGATTCGAAAACATCAGCCCCAAGCCACCTGCCAGCACCAGAATACCTCCCATCATAGCTGTCAGAGGACGAAACCGCATAACAAATGAAGAAACCATTAACTGAAAAATGATAATGAAAAAGGCATCCATACTACCAAGGGTAACAGCGGTTATCGTACCCTGAGGGGTGCCAATGGCCTCTGCCAGCCAGGGCCAGACAGCATAAATCCCATCGTACAAAGCAGATGTATCAACCCACTGCTCCACAAAAACCGGAAAAGAATAATAAAGCTGGTTAAACGCTGTCCAGAACAAAATCATGATAATCAGGAACAAAACATACTTCCAGTTTTGCAATGTAATACCAATATTAATAAAAGCCTGGGCTATGCTTTTTCCCAAGGATGAGTCTTTGTCCTTTACTACCGGCTCCCGGAAGAAAAAAGCGGTAATAAAATAATTAATACCCATAGTGGCCATAGACATATAAAAAACAAAATCCCAGGATTTCTGCATCAAAACACCGGCAATAAACGGCCCTATAAACCCGCCAATGTTTATCATCATATAAAAAATCCCAAAGCCGATAGAGGATGTTTCGGATGTAGTGTTGCGGGCAATCATAGCAGAAATGATTGGTTTAAAGAGCGCTCCCCCAATACATGTCCAGATAAAGGCAAAAAACATCAATCCGAAGGATTCAAAACTGCCAATCATATAAAACCCGGTAATGTATACCGTAAAGGAAAGGTATAAAATACGTTTATAGCCCACTTTATCGGCAACAGCACCCGTAATTACAGGTAAAAAGTAGAGCAGCATTGACCCAGTCCCCATGATAATGCCCTTTTGAGCCTGGGTAAGCCCCAAAGCCCCTGTTTCTTTTGAATTTACAAGGTAAAGTGCAAATGCCATATAAAATCCGTACCAGGCCCAGCGCTCGAACAATTCAATTATATTCGATGCCCAAAAGGTAGTATTATACCTTTTAATAACAGAACTAAATCCCATGGTTTATCTATTAATTTTTTTGAAGCGCGAATGTAATAAAATAGAGTTTATGTCCAAAGAGATCCGGTTATTGTAGGCATAAACCCCCTGATATTAACTAATTTTCTATGACATGCTAAAATCTTCCAGTAAAATAGTCATAAGGATAATGATCATAATGATCAGGAACAGCATGATAAAAAATCCAACAACCCCTACCTGAAATCCTTTATTTATCTTTTGAGCTTTATTGGTGGATATTAGAAATTCAACAGAATTGAGCAAATTTTTCGGTGCCTGTGCATCTTTTATTATGTAATCAGCCGCACCCATTTTCATAATATTCACAGCCACCTCGACACTGTTTTGCCCGCTCAGAAATACAAAATCAATTTCGGGATGTTCTGCTTTAACCCTTTTCATAAGCTCCAGACCTGTCATTCCATCGAACGAATAATCCAAAACTATAATATCGGGCTTTTGGTGAATCAACTTCAGGCATTCTTCTCCTGACCTAAACGTTTTCAGGTTGTTGAATTTTCGTTGTTGTAGGTAGCCAACCAGCAGGTCTTTGTAGATTACATTGTCCTGAACAATAAAAATAAGTGGATCTTTAGTTCTTTGCATAGCAGCCTGATTAATATTGACAAGTTAAAAGTATCATAAATTTGTTTTCCAAAGATAACGAAGGTGCAATATAATTGCAATTTTTTTCAATCTGCTGTACTTTATTTATTTTTTATCAGAACCTTATAAAATACTTTCGCTTATCATCTACCCGGCTGAAAAGTACCCGAAGAGTTTCCTCCCGGCTGGAACATTCCATCTTGTTGTTGCCGCCCCCCACGGTTAAGCCGTTCCTGTTCATTGGCAGCCTTTTCTTCCGCCTCTTTTCTCATCTGCTCTTCCAGCTCAAAATCTCTGATATTTTTGGTAAATTCCGGATCAGGTGTCAAATCCCATGAAAGATTATTGTCCCAGTTCGAACGGATTTTCACCACTTCATTAATATAAACCACCCGCTCGGGCTGGTACTTATCCTGATAGCTTCCGGTGTCCCATTTGCCATTCCCGTTTCGGTCGTATATAGCCTTTATTCTGTACTTTCCAGGTGGAAGATAACTAAAAACAACCGTCTGATTTCCTGAAATGATTTTTTCCTGAATTACAGCTTCCGCTTCATTATTTTCAGTCAATTGCACAATCATCTGGCTATCCACACCGGTAACAACAAGATTTATAGCTCCGTAAAAATCCTGAGGACGGGTTTTAAAAGTGGAAATAAATTCTTTGCTGGTGATACCATAGATGCTTGTACTTGCAGCCGAATCAATTTGAATGGTATAACTGGTTTCATCCTCCCACGGATATGCGATTCGGTAAGTTCTCCAGGCCATTGTATCGGGTGCAAACCGAAACGACAGCGGGTTCATGAGGGTATCATCTGTCAGGTAAAGAGAAATTGCCGAAGAATCGAACGATTCAATAGGCTGAGGTGCAGTAATAATTACATCTTTATTTAAATCAAAACCCGTTGGACTTAAATTGGTGCTCCAGTTAAACTGCTCCACAGCAGGTGGCAGATCTTCATCCTCGTCACGTTCCCTACTTCTTTTTCTTGTATCCTCCTTTTGGGCAAACTGCATGTCCACTGTATCTCTTTCAACATATAATTCTCCAGCGGAATCAACCTGAAGGTAAGAAAGCTCCATTAAAATCGATTCTCTGGCTGTCAGGGTGGTATCGGCAATCCAGAATGTAAGCGAATCATTTTTCGGATTAGGTTCTGCCACATACCAGTTTTCAATTTCAGTGTCAACCAATTTTACATTGAATTCCTCGCTTACAGGTTCATTAAAAACCAGGGTAAACTGGTAAGGTGAATTCCTTTTGGCAGTTTTCATGTACTGATTAAAAATCTGCTCCGAAAATTGCCTCAGAAACACAGGTCCGGGCAGGAAATGAATATGACCGGCAATCAGCATGGAATCGGCACCTGAAGCCACTGTATCCATTTCAGCATGATATTCAGCCGAAGGAACAATTAAGCTGTCAACAAAGGCGATTGCTTCTGCCCCTTCATCATACCGCAGGTTGTTGTTAAAATCGTTTAAAGAAAAAATATGATACTTACCTTCCGCCAGGTTGTCAAACAGATACAATCCGTCATTGTCACTTCGTGCAATATAATCGGGTCTCAAAGTATAAACAGCTGAATCGTGAAGGTTTTTATGAAGTAAGACCAATGTATTTTCAAGAGGTTCCATATTAAATGCGCTCACTACCCTTCCAGCTACTCTCAGGGAATCAAGTTTATTACCAGTACTAAATTTAAAACGCAGGTTTTCAATAGGATTCCTTTCATTATTATCAACAACAGAATTTTTAAAATCGAGCGAATAGGTTAAACTGTCGCGAAGGCTTTCATTAAACCGCACGACCAGAGTTTTTGATTTGGTAAGCACAACTGGTCTCTTCTCAAGTGGGGGAGAAATAACCAGTTCTTCTGAAACTTCGTCGGGAATAATAAATTCATTAAAGGTCAGGCGTACTTCATTTCCCCCGAAATTTAGCGACTTATAATCGGGATAGGTACCCACCAAAACTGGTGGAATGCTATCTCTGGGGCCGCCAGTGGGCATGCCCTGGTTGGCACAGGAGGAAACTATTACAACCCATGCAAAACAAGCAACAACAAGATAAGGTATTTTATCCGAAAACTTCATTCGTAAAAAACAACGCACAAACATACAAATTCCTGCAAACAATGAATGTTAGCTGTTGTTAAATATCATATAATTAAATTAACTTGCCGAAGATTTAAACAATTATCACATGTCCAAAAAAAACAGCAAGACCCGGAAAAAACTTAAAAAGACAGCAGTTTTTAACAAGAAGAAGTTAAAAAACAGCATCCTTGAAGTTCTGTACGATAAGTCTGGCAGGACGGTCAATTACAAACAGATTTCTTCGATATTGGGTATAAAGGACGACGAAGGACGGCGGCTGGTGCAGGTAGCCCTTCAGGAAATGAAAGACGATGAATACCTTGAACAGGTATCACGTGGCAGTTACAGGTTAAAAGCCCGCACAGGAACTGTCAGCGGCACCGTTGAACTTCAGCCGCAGGGATTTGCCTATATAAACAGTGAAGAAGCGGAACGCCCGATATTGGTGTCGGCAGGCAACTTAAATCATGCCATGGACGGCGATAAGGTACGCGTTTTTCTCTATGCACGCAGAAAAAAACACGACCTTGAAGGAGAAGTTACCGAAATTGTGGAACGGGCAAAAACCCATTTTGTGGGAACAGTGGAAATGTCACAGAATTTCGCATTTTTACTGCCTGCCGGAAAAGTCGGGTTCGATATTTTTATTTCCAAAGAAAACCTTAACGGCGCTAAAAACGGACAAAAAGCCATTGCCGAAATTATTGAATGGCCTTCAAAAGCCAGAAGTCCTTTTGGTAAAATAACAGAAGTACTGGGAGATACAGGAAACAACGATGCCGAAATGCACGCCATTTTGGCTGAATATGAACTGCCTCATAAATTTCCTGAAAAGATTGACCGGATAGCAGAAAAAATTCCATTTGAAATTCCGGAAGAGGAGTATAAAAATCGACGCGATTTCCGTCAGATAACCACTTTCACCATCGACCCGGCTGATGCGAAGGATTTCGATGATGCGCTCTCCATTCGTAAGCTTAATAATGCCAATTGGGAAATCGGAATCCATATTGCCGATGTCACTCATTTTGTTACCCCTTCTTCACAGATAGAGGAAGAAGCACAAAGCAGGGCTACTTCTGTATATCTTGTCGACAGGGTAGTGCCCATGCTCCCCGAGCGGCTCTCAAACGGAGTTTGTTCGCTGCGGCCCAAAGAAGACAAACTCTGCTTCTCGGCAGTTTTCGAAATAGACGATAATGCCCGCGTAATTAATAATTGGTTTGGAAAAACAGTCATCCATTCCGATCAACGGTTTTCATACGAGGAAGCACAGGAAATTATTGAAAAACAGGAAGGAGTCCTTTCAACCGAACTTTTAAAACTCAATGACCTTGCTCAAAAACTTCGCGATGAACGCTTCAAAAAGGGTTCAATAGGATTTGAACGGGTAGAAATAAAATTCAACATCGATGAAAAGGGGAAGCCTCTCTCGGTTTTCTTTAAAGAATCGAAAGACTCCAATAAGCTCATTGAGGAATTTATGCTGCTGGCAAATAAAAAGGTGGCAGAGTTTATTGGAAAACCGGCCGGTAAGAAGAATCCCAGGACTTTTGTATACCGGATACACGATAAGCCCGACCCTGATAAACTGGAATCTTTTAATTCATTTATTCACCGTTTTGGATATGGAATTAAGCTTACTTCAGCCAATGCCATATCCAGCTCGATGAACCAATTACTGGACCATGTTAAAGGCAGAAAAGAACAAAATGTTGTGGAAACACTGGCTATACGAACCATGGCTAAAGCCGCCTACTCTACCCGGAATATCGGGCATTACGGACTTGCTTTCGATTATTATACCCATTTTACCTCACCTATCCGCCGCTATCCCGATATGATGGTGCACCGGCTGCTGGAAAAATACCTTGAAAAAGGACGTTCAGCCAGCGAACAGAAGTATGAAGACCTTTGCAAACATTCCTCCGAAATGGAAGCACGCGCAGCAAATGCCGAAAGAGCATCAATTAAATTCAAGCAGGTTGAATTTATGCAGGATCATGTAGGTGAAATTTACCAGGGTGTCATTTCAGGTGTAACCGATTGGGGCATATATGTTGAATTGGAAAATAAAATTGAAGGAATGATTCCCATCCGCGAACTGGATGATGACTTTTATATTTTTGATGAAAAAAATTATGCCCTGGTGGGCAGGCATAAAAATAAAAAATATCAGTTGGGAGATGATATACAAATAAAAATATGGCGTACCAACCTGGAAAAAAAGCAACTTGATTTCAGAATTGCCAATAGCACAGACAACTAGTCTTCAAATAAAAATTGCATTTATATACCCATATTCAGGCCTTTCACAGCACCGGTAACAAAATCGCCTATTCGATTCAAAAAATTTAAAAGGTCTGGCAGGAAAAATAATTAATTATATTTGCTGCTGTTTAAAGCATCAAAAAAATAAAAATATAATGCAGACCAACATTGAAAACGGCACAAAAAGAGATCTCAACAGAGAAAGTATTTTAAAAATCGCGCGGGAAATTTTCAGCAAATACGGCTATAAAAAAACAACGCTCGATGATATAGCCAACGCCGTAAGAAAAGGAAAAAGTTCGCTTTATTATTACTTTGCCAGCAAAGAAGATCTATTTCAGGCTGTAATAATGAAAGAAGTTGAAATTCTGGCTCACGAACTGGAAATAGTGATTAACCGCAATACCGACCCGGTAGATAAATTGCGTGATTATATTCTTACTAAATTAACTACCTTCCGTAATCTTGCCAACTTCTATCATGCCATTGAAAATGATGTTACTGCCGTGGAATTTATTGAAGAAGTTAAACGCAGGTATGAGCAGGATGAAATAAGAATGATTAAAAGAATCCTTATTGAAGGCGTACGTAAAAATGAGTTTGAGATTTATGATTTCCATCTGGCAGCCATTGGAATCACTACAGCAAGCAAAGGCCTGGAAATGCCGCTCACAGCAGGTAATTATGGCAATGTAAACCTCGAAAGGAGTGTCGATATTATCCTTAAAATTATGTGCTACGGAATAATGAAGAGATAAGAATCTGTTCCAGGGAT
>JBEPWX010000010.1:0-18274 GCA_041642235.1 Mariniphaga sp. | reverse complement strand
CAGGCCGGCAAGATATCCATACCATATTCCCACTGGTCCTGTATCATGTAAAAATGAGAAAATGTAGCTCACAGGTAATCCAACTAATATGTATGCAGAAAAGGCAATCAACATCGGAATTTTAACATCTGCCATGCCACGAAGGGCACTCAGCATGATTACCTGTAAACCATCGAAAACCTGAAACACAGCTGCAACAACCAAAAGATGTGATGCCAGAGCTATAACTTCCTTATCGGATGTAAAAATCAATGGCAGATAATCATTCGCAAAAATAAAAATAAGGCCCATCAACAACATAAAAACAAGTACTAGATGAGTAGATGCAAAAACAACCTTCTTCAACGATTTAAAATCCTGATTACCCAACTGGTGACTGACCCTTATAGTTGTAGCCTGGGAAATTCCCAGTGAAATCATATAAGTAAAACTTGCCATGCCAATTGCTACCTGGTGCGCAGCAAGAGGCGTTTCACCATGCCAGCCCATCATAACTGCTCCGATACTAAAAGTGGTTACCTCAACAATAATCTGCAAACCAACAGGAATACCTATTTTAAGCACTGATACTATTTTTTTTCTGCTAAGAGCTTGTATATGTGCCTTAAAAAATATTTTTCGATATTGCCACTTTTGCATTATAAAAACAAAAAACATAAGCGGCATAATAAGACGTGAAACAAAAGTTCCAATCCCGGCACCAATCAAACCCATTTCAGGAAATCCAAGCTTTCCGAAAATCAATAAATAATTCAGGATAATATTAATAAAATTTGAAGTTAGAGTTATTTGCATTGCAAGTTTTGTATTTCCGATTCCTTCAAAAAATTGCTTAACTGAAAAGAAAAGCATAAATGGCAGATAAGACGCACACAACAACAAATAATAGGGTTTTGCCAATTTAAGAATGGTTGACTCCTGCCCCATAAATGGCAGGAGAAAAAATACACCCAGCATAATAAGAGTTAAAATAATTCCGACAATAAAATGAGTAAAAATTCCATTTTTTAGCCATTTTACAACATTCGTTGCCTGGTTGTTACCATAAGCCTTACCCACCAATGGTGTCAGCCCATAGGTAATGCCCATCCCGAAGAACATACCTATAATAAATACATTATTGGCAAAAGCTGAAGCCGCCAGTTCAAATGTACCAACATGTCCAACCATCATATTATCGACAAGCGAAACAGTTACCTGCCCTATTTGAGAAAGGACTACAGGAATTGCCAATCGAACAATCCGGTTGTAAAATGGTATATATTGTGCCAAATTCACCGGGCCAAAGTTATACTGATTTAGATGGAAAACCAGAAATTCAATTTTAGTATGAATGCATTTTCGGCTTTTATCTTGTTCATACCTTTAATGCTTTTAAAAAGAGAAAGTTCACATATGTTTTTGCCAAAAAATTGTTTTGTCCAGACAATGTAAAAAGTTGAACCTGCTTGATATTCTCAGCGAATAACAAAATTGGAACAGAAGTTAAAATCAGTAGTACCAGTCGAGAGGATTTACATTATGTTCGTTTTTTTTGCATTATAAAAATAATACTGATGATAAAAAAATGTGTAATTTATTTATATTTTTTGAACATAAATTTCAAGGATTCAAAAAGCATTTGAAAGATCAGGGTTAAAAATGGCCGATTTACAATTATTAACACTACTTGATTTGGTAAAGAATTGCTGAAATTTAATTTAGAGCCTCCAAAAATTAGAAATAGTGGAATTTTAAACATTTTTAAAACAACAAGGTTACTTATTGTTGTATTTTTTTCAAAAAAGTCAAATTTATCATGCATGATATTAAAAAAATCTTAATTGCCAATCGAGGAGAAATAGCTGTCCGTATAATGAGAACCTGCAGGGAAATGGATATTTCTACTGTGGCAGTTTTCTCCGATGCCGATCGTACTTCACAACATGTGCGATATGCTGATGAGGCCTGGCATATCGGTGGTGCTTTATCATCGGAAAGTTACCTGAACATTGAAAAAATACTGGACACGGCAAAAAAAAGCGGTGCAGATGCCATTCATCCCGGTTATGGTTTTTTATCGGAAAATGCTCAATTTGCAAGAAGATGTCTTCAGGAAAAAATAATTTTTATCGGTCCTTCACCTGAAGTTATTGAACAGATGGGAGATAAAATTAAAGCCCGCGAAACAATGATTAAAGCCGGCATTCCAGTTGTACCGGGAACGGAAGGAAGTGTGGATTCTGAAGAAGAGGCACTTAACGCTATTCGCAAAATAGGACTACCAGTAATGATTAAAGCATCGGCAGGTGGTGGAGGAAAGGGTATGCGACTGGTGAATAATGAAAGTGAAATAATTTCCGCTGTAAGGGCTGCACGCTCAGAAGCAAAAAATGCTTTTGGCGATGATGCTGTATATATTGAAAAATACATTTCTTCTCCCCACCACATCGAGTTTCAAATCCTGGGCGATATGCATGGGAATGCAATACATCTGTTCGAACGCGAATGCTCAGTCCAACGTCGTCATCAGAAAATGATAGAAGAAACACCTTCGCCATTGATGACTTCAGCATTAAGAACAGAAATGGGGAAAGCTGCCGTAGATGCTGCCAAAGCAGTAAACTATACAGGAGCCGGAACAATTGAATTTCTGGTAGACGACAATCTGAATTACTATTTCCTTGAAATGAATACCAGGTTACAGGTTGAGCATCCTATCACTGAAAGGGTTACCGGTATTGACCTGGTAAAACAACAAATTATATTAGCTGAAGGACATCCTTTGGAATACAGACAGGAACAACTATCTCAGCGGGGCCATTCCATCGAATGTCGTATTTATGCCGAAGACCCGGATAATAATTTTATGCCTAGCGCAGGTAAAATCTATAAAATTTCGGAACCTTTGGGCCTGGGAGTCCGAACCGATGGATATGTTTATGAAGGTTATGAAATTCCAATTCATTACGATCCCTTGATTTCCAAACTAATCGTATGGGGAAGCAATCGTGATGAAGCCATCCGGAGAATGCGCCGTGCCTTATATGAATATAAAATCACAGGCGTTAAAACATCGATTAAGTTTCTGGAGAGAATTATGAATACCCCTGATTTCATAGAAGGAAAATACAATACGCATTTTATTGAACAAAACCAGAAACATTTGATGGCAAGTGATGATTGTTCGGCATGTGACGACATGGTAGTTATTGCTGCCTATATTGATCATTTTTCAAAAGTTAGCCGGGTGCAGGAAAACATCAAGGAATTTGCACCAGCTCAGAGCCGATGGAAAAAGACACCTTACATCAATCATTTTTAATATAGTAATTATATGTCACTCGAAATAAAAATAAACGATCGTACAACCACAGTAAAACTGATTAGCCAGAATGGGAACCTTCTTGAAATTGAAGTAGACGGAAAAATTTATAATGTTGACTTGCTGCATACACCTGACGGCACCTTTTCAATTATTGAAGGTGGAAAATCCTATAATATCGAGCTGGTGCCTAAAAACCAGCCCAAAAAATATACAGCTCATACCCTCTATCACACCTATGATGTTGAAGTCGTTGATGCTGAAACCCGTTACCTCATAAACAGGGGAACAAACGGAGCCGTAATTCTTGAAAAAACCATTCTGTCACCAATGCCGGGTAAAGTGGTGAAAGTGCTTTTAAAAGAAGGAGATGTTGTACAAAAAGGTGAAACTGTAGTAATAATTGCAGCCATGAAAATGGAAAGCGAATATAAATCACCTTCCGATGGGGTTATTAAAAAGGTAAACGTGAAGGAAGGAGAAACAATCGAAGGAAATCAAGTTCTTGTTGAAATCGAATAAACCTGTTTTAAATATGGATTTAAATGAAAAGTACAACCAGCTCGAAGACTTTAATAAAGCAGCAGAGTTGGGAGGAGGAATTGAACGCATTGAGAAACAACACAGTGCCGGAAAAAAAACAGCCCGGGAACGGGTTCTGCAATTACTCGACCCGGGAACATTCAACGAAATAGATAAACTGGTAACCCACCGGAACCACGATTTCGGTATGCATGATAAAAAAATTCTGGGCGACGGAGTTGTAGCAGGCTATGGTAAGATAAGCGGAAAACTGGTGTATGTATTTGCACAGGATTTCACTGTATTTGGAGGGTCACTTAGCCGGGCAAATGCCGATAAAATAGTAAAAATTCAGAATATGGCCCTGCAAATGGGAGCCCCGGTAATCGGGCTGAACGATTCGGGAGGCGCCCGCATTCAGGAAGGAGTGGAAAGCCTTGCAGGCTATGCCGACATATTTTACAACAATGTTATAGCTTCTGGTGTAGTACCTCAGATTTCTGCAATTTTGGGTGCTTGTGCCGGAGGAGCCGTTTATTCCCCTGCCCTTACCGATTTCATATTTATGGTGGATGAAAAAAGCCATATGTTTGTTACCGGTCCCGACGTTATTAAAACAGTAACCCACGAAGACGTTACCAAGGAAGAACTGGGAGGTGCCAAAACACACAGCACAAAAAGCGGAGTGGCTCATTTTACAGGTTCCGATGAAGAGCAGACCCTGATCATGATTCGTGAACTCATCAGTTTTCTGCCTTCAAATAATATGGAAGATGCCCCGGTAAAATCTACTATAGACCCATCAGACCGGGTGGATGAGAACCTCCAGAACCTCGTACCTTCCGACCCGAATAAACCTTACGACATGCATGAAATTATCCAGAGTGTAATCGACAACAAACACTTCCTGGAAGTACAGCCAAGATATGCTCAGAATATAATTTGCGGATTCGCACGATTTGCAGGCCAACCGGTAGGGATTGTTGCCAATCAGCCTGCCCACCTTGCCGGTGTCCTCGATATCAATTCATCGACAAAAGCCGCACGCTTTGTAAGGTTCTGTGATGCATTTAACCTGCCCTTAATCACCTTTGTTGATGTCCCGGGATTTCTTCCCGGAACGGCCCAGGAATTCGGCGGAATTATTAAACACGGGGCAAAACTGCTTTTTGCCTTCTCAGAAGCTACAGTCCCCAAAATAACCATTATCACCCGCAAAGCTTATGGCGGGGCTTATGATGTTATGTCGAGCAAACACATCGGAGGTGATGTCAATTTCGCCTACCCAACTGCTGAAATTGCAGTAATGGGTCCTGAAGGAGCCATCAATATACTTTACCGGAACAAATTTAACGAGGAGGAAAGAGTTAATGCGGTAAATGAGTACCGCGAAAAATTTGCAAATCCTTATAAGGCAGCTTCACTGGGTTATATTGATGAAATTATTCATCCTAGAGATACCCGGAAAAAAATTATCGGAGCCCTTGATATGACACGGAATAAAAGAAAATCGAATCCACCTAAAAAACATGGAAATATTCCACTTTGAGCAGTATATTTAAAAACTTCCTTTCCTTGGGATAATTCTATGAAACGATTAACAAAACTTATAAAAAATAAAATTCAAAAAAAAGAATTGAATACGTAAAAGTTCTTTCCAACAATAATTTGAATAATAACTATTTATTTCTATTTTTGCGCCTCCAAAATTTTAAAGTGTTTAATTAAAAATTGATGTTTATGTTGAATCAGTACGAAACCGTTTTCATTTGTACTCCCGTTTTATCTGAGCCACAGGTAAAGGAAACGGTAAACAAATTCAGGGACATCATCGTCAGCAATGGCGGCGAGATGATCCATGAGGAAGACTGGGGAATGAAAAAACTGGCTTACCCCATTCAAAAAAAATCAAGTGGCTTTTATAGCCTTTTTGAATTTAAGGCCCCCACTGAATTAATCGCCAAACTGGAGGTTGAATTCCGTCGTGAAGAACGGGTAATCCGATTCATGACTGTAGTCCTTGACAAATATGCTGTTGAGTATAGTGAGAAAAGAAGAAGACTTCAGAAAGAAAAAACAGAAAAAAAGGAGGCATAACAAATGGCACAAAATACAAGTGAAATCAGGTACCTGACTCCACCATCGGTAGAAGTTAAAAAGAAAAAATACTGCCGTTTCAAAAAAAGTGGAATCAAATATGTTGATTATAAAGATCCCGAATTCTTAAAAAAGTTCCTTAATGAACAGGGGAAAATTTTACCCCGCCGTATAACAGGAACCTCTTTAAAATTCCAGCGCAAAGTGGGTAAGGCAATTAAACGTGCCCGTCAGATTGCTTTGCTGCCTTATGTAACCGATATGTTGAAATAAAAAGGAGGCTTTGAAATGGAAATTATTTTAATTCAAGATGTAGAGCGGCTGGGAAACAAAGATGACGTGGTAACCGTAAAAGATGGATTTGCCCGCAACTTTCTCATTCCGCAAAAGAAAGCAGTTATTGCTACCGAATCTGCAAAAAAAATAATGGCAGAGAATATCAAACAACGTGCCCATAAAGAATCACGTATGAGGGAGGAAGCTCAGAAAATTGCTGACAAACTTGCAAATAAACACGTAAAAATCGGAGCAAAAATTAGTTCTTCCGGTAAAATATTTGGGTCGGTAAACACCATTCAGGTTGCCGAAGCCATCAATAAAAAAGGATTTGAAATCGAACGAAAACAGATTACCCTGCCCGAAGACAGTATCAAAGAAGTTGGCACCTATACAGCCAAAATTAAACTTTTCAAAGATGTTGTAGTTGACCTTGAATTTGAAGTAGTTGGCGAATAACCACTACCCAAAAAAATATTTTAAAGGAGGTTGTCTTAAAAAAGACAGCCTCTTCTTTTTTTAAAAGGGAACATTTTAAACAGAAAGCTTTTCCTGTTTTTCCATCTTAAAAATTATTGCCGAGACAGTATTATATCAATACCTAATTAAGTATATTATGGAGAAAATTGGTGCTGAATCCTTTTTTCAACTTTTAGCTGGAGAATCAAATAGGGATTTTTTTTTAATTAGTCAAACCGAATAAATCAACCACATCAGAAAACTAATTTAAAAGTAACTTTGTATTATTTTAAAAAATGCTGAATATATATAGCTGTAAAAGAATTCTGTGTTACTTTATAAGCCTAAATCCTTTTATCTGTAAGAAATCGCATTTTCCAAAAATAGGTTAAAATGAATTCTTTTTGTTGGGAAATTACTAAAGGGAGAATTTATATAACCATCTAATGTCAATCTTCTATTCACGAGAAGCAATGGTTTCAATTTCAATGAGCACTCCCAGAGGCAGCTCTTTTACTGCAAAGGCAGCTCTGGCGGGTGAATTTTCAGAATAAAACTTCTCGTAAACTTCGTTCATTGCTTTAAAATTCGCCATATCGCTCAACAGGCAGGTTGATTTCACCACATCACTGAAACTGTAATCTGCAGCCTGGAGAATGGCCTCTATGTTTTTCATTACCTGCAATGTTTGTTCTTGTATACCACCCTCCACCACTTTCATGGTAACAGGGTCCAACGGAACTTGCCCTGAAATATAGAGTGTATTGGTTACTTCAACTGCCTGACTATAAGGACCAATTGCTTTTGGAGCCTTCTCTGTATTAATTATGCGTTTCATAATAAAGTAATATTAAAAGTTATCGTAATGACTTTGCCGTTTCTGAATTTTCAGATCCTGCAGCATCGATGATTTTGCATTAATTGTGAAGCTATACTGCTTCATATATCCAAATGGCACGAAATTAAACGACATAGCCCAGCAGTGTAGATCACGACTGACGTTAAAGGTAGTAAAAGAAAACTCGCGAGCCATTATATCGTAGTTCGTATTCATGGAAAGCCGCCAATTTTGAGTAAGGTTCAGATTACCCCTGACGCCTACCGTCTGCGTAAACCTTCCTTTTTCAGAAGGACGCCTGGGACCGGCATAATTAAAACTGTAATCGACCCCAAAATCCCATGGAACATTGAAATCGTAATAATCTTCATATACTCCTGGTAATATATTTTCTTCTTCAATCAATTCCTCATTTCTCTCTGATTGACGTTGGCCTTCCTTAGATCTGAAATTCAAACCAAATGATAAGTTAGCGCGGGTTAACCTTCCTAATTTTCCAAGACCTGAACGTTCATTCCATGCATATTTATGAATTTTGGTTCCTGTTTCATCGGTCATGTAGGGATCCACAGTTCCACCCATATTAATACTTACACCCGCCACCGTAGTCCTTGCCCGAATGCTAACAGGAGCCAGGTTAAGTGAATCGGCAATCAGGTTATAGGAGGTACTAAAGCTCAGGTTATCAATTATTTTTACTTTCTTGAATGATGCTTCATCCTGAGTTTGGGTAGTGTCACGAGTATCTACTACTTTAGCTTCCAGATTATTGCTTACCGAAAACGAAATATTCCCCTGAGCCCCCCTTCCAGGTGAACCACCGTAAATTCCTCCTGTATTTACATCATAGTAACGAATGGTTCCAAGTGTATCAATCTGAACCCGCTGCCAATAGCCAAACCTCTCAGCACCAAAATCGGGCCTGTAACTGAAACCTAAGGAAGGAGTCATTTTATGCCTTATTCCTCTGATTTTTGAATTCGGATTCCGGGGAAGGAACATTCCGTATATATTAGTAGAAGAACTTAGGTTGTATGAATAATCGTTTACCCTGTTCAGACCGGTAATAGTATCGACATTTACTGTTTCCGGAAATCCCGGATTATTGAAATTTCCATCCTCCACATAAGCATAATCGTATTTTTTAAAATACCAGCGTTCGTTATAATTAAATCCCGGAGTAAAATTAATGTGATTTAACAGGTTAAAACTTGGCAATGAAATTGGAATATTGTGCCGGATACCATTCTTCCAGTCACGGGTGAACGACTGATGTAAAAGTTCTTTTTCATGAGCTGTAACAGTATTCCGAAGGTTTCCGGTATCATTGACACCGAATTTCTCGTACCACCTCAACCTGCCACTTCTGACCTTTGCTCTAAAGGGATAGATCTTTGCCATGCTAAAAGTCATTTCAGGAAAAGATAGAGTTAATGAAGAATCTACAGAATTTTGTGAATGCCTTAGGTTTACAGAAAGGTTATAAGGTGTATTTTCAAATTTCTTGGAATAGGAAATGCTCGATGATTTTTGGCTTCGAAGATAATTTTCTGCAGTAACAGAATTTTGTCTGTCGTAACCGCTTGTTGAAAAATTAACACTAGCCGAAAAAGTCCGGGAAGGATTAGCCTTAGGATCCTGGCTGTGATTCCAGGTAATGGCAAATTGAGGTGAACGGGTATAAGTATCAAGACCACGTTCTCCATATACATTTAAATTGTATCTAAAATCAAACCCTCCACTAAACTTATAACGTAACCTGTAATTCGTATGAAATTTAGTTGCCCACGACCCTTTTGAATATATATCTCCCATCAGGGACAAATCGAAATATTCATTAGCTGCCCAATAATACCCCCCATCGCGCAAGAAAAATCCCCGATTGTTTTCTTCACCATATGCCGGAACAATGATACCCGAAGAATAGGTAGGAGTATTTGGAAAATACCCAAAAGGTAAAATAGGAAAATATATTGGAAAATCTTCGAGTACCATATAAGCAGGACCTGTAATAATTTTGTTGTTCGATATTACTTTTGCTTTGGTCAAATGCAAATAGTAATGAGGATGATCTGCATCGCAGGTAGTATATTTTCCATCTTTCAGCACAAAAGCCTCGGCTGAAATTTTCTTGGTCCGGCGGCTGTGCACAAAACCCTCACCCTGTTCAGTAACCACTTCAGTTATAATACCCTTTTCGGTATCGAAATTATATCGTAAGGTTTGCGACTCAAATTCCTCCCTGCCATCTTTAAATATTGGTTTTTGTACCAGGGTTCCGGTTGAATCTTTAATTCCTTCGGCATACACCTCTTTTGTCTCCAAATTGAGTTCAATAAAATAAGCTGTGAGTTCGATTTCCTGATAAGTTACATTTGCATTATTGTATAAGAAAACCTTTTGCCCATCGAAAGAACCTATGATGGAATCATCAGCAGTATAATTTATTGGTGCCTCAATAACTGTAGTTGTTTTAGCAGATACCGCTGCAGTATCAACTCCTAATGTATCGGCATACTGGGGCATTTCCGGAATTGAATCACGATTTACCGGACGAGAAACAACAGTATCGGGCGGAATGATGGATTTCATTTGTCCCGGTTCTGTTTCCTGGCTGAAGCTCATCAGATAAGAAAAAACGAAAATGTATATAACTACTAATTTGTACAAAATGGTTCTGCATTAAAATCCGGACCAGAAGGTCCGACGTGCAAAAATAAAAATAAGGGTTACACCACAGTCGTAATAAATGTAAAATAAACCTAATATTTATATTTTTGTTATGAAAATTAAAGGTAATGCATCCAGTTCAGGATTTTACAGAAAAACCGATAGTTGTATCAGTGCTTCACCTTCTGTAAATTCTTGAAATAAAATAAAATCTTTATATTCGTTCATCAAATTATTTCCAGGCAAAATGCGTTGTATATCATATAAACTTCAATTATTGATGAATAAAATTATTCCCATCTGTATAATTATCTTTACCGGCTTTCTTATCAGTCATAAATCGGCTGCATCAAACCGGAAAAATCAGCAAAATACAAATTCCCGTATGTTAACAGTGGTAATCGACCCGGGACATGGAGGTAAAGATCCTGGAGCAGCATATGGAGGTGTACGTGAAAAGGACATTGTATTGGATATTGCACTTAAACTTGGAAATTACATTAATTCCGCATTCCCGGGAGTTAAAGTGATTTACACCCGCGAAAAAGATGTTTTTGTACCACTACACCTAAGGGCAGCAATTGCCAATAAAAACAAAGCCGATCTGTTCATTTCAATACATGTTAATGCCATAAGTCGTGGATCTGCACAAGGTACTGAGACATATGTCTTAGGCCAGCACCGAACAAATGAAAATCTGGAAGTTGCAAAAAAAGAAAATGCTGTAATTTTGCTCGAAGAAGACTACAAAACAACATATGAAGGATTTGATCCCAATTTATCCGAATCTTATATCATGTTCGAGCTTGTGCAGGATGAATACCTTGAACAAAGTGCCATGTTGGCATCAGCAATCCAGCAGCAGTTTAGAGAACGGGTTCACCGGGTTGACAGAAGTGTTAAACAAGCAGGTTTTCTTGTACTGCGGCAAATTGCTATGCCTGGTGTTTTAGTCGAAGCTGGGTTTTTAAGCCACCCGACTGAACGAAACTTTTTGCAAAGTGAAACCGGAAGAGATTATCTGGCATCGGCCATCTTCCGTGCATTTCGTGATTACAAAAAGAAAATTGAGGCCAAAAGCAATTTTCATCTTTCCAGTTCTCGTACAGATCACTCGCAGCTTACAAAACCTGTTTCCTCAACTACTGAAAGTAAAACGACCATCTTTTTTTCAATTCAGATTGCCTCCCTATCTCAGGCGGCAGATATAACACCTGCCAATTTTAAAGGAGAAAAATCTGTATTCATGCAAAATTCAAATAATATCTACCGGTATTTTTCAGGAAAATTCGCTTCAGCAGAACAAGCACGTGAAGAACAAAAACGGCTCCTCAAAAAGTTTAAAGGAGCCTTCATAGTTGCTTTTGAAAACAATGAACTGATTCCATTTGAAAAAGCAATGCAAAAATTGTAATGTTTTTATTCTATTTTTGCAATTATCTTTTTTAAAGTTCCTAACTTAAACCTTTCTTTGGTTACTCAATAAATACAACGAATGAAGTCAAAATATATAAGACTTGGAATTTTAATTATTGTTTCATCCCTTGTTCTGATCTGGGGATTAAGTTTTTTAAAGGGAAATGATATATTTAACCAAAATAATGAATATCATATTATATATGAATCAGTTGACGGATTATCTCAATCAAATGATGTTTTACTTAGTGGTTATAAAGTCGGCCAGGTAAGCGATATTCACTTTATGCCTGACAATACCGGCAGGCTGGTCGTATCGGTAGCGGTTGATGCTTCTATTAATATACCTCTGAAGTCTGTTGCTCAGATAGTGAGCAGCGACATTATGGGAACACGTTCCATTAAACTTATCTTGAGTGATTTGAATATATATCATGAAGAAAATGATACTATACGTGGCACCGTAGAGGCAGACCTGAAGGAGCAGGTGAGTATGCAGGTACTGCCACTTAAAAATAAAGCCGAAGAACTACTTAGTTCATTGGATTCTGCCATTACCGGCCTTGCTTTTCTTTTCGATGAAAATGCCCAACGAAATTTTGCAGAGAGTTTTGAAAACATTAATCGTACTGTTTCTAATATAGAGCAAACTACTACCGACATTCAGGAGTTAGTTTCCCTGGAAAAAACGAACATTAGAGGGATAATCGAAAACCTGGAAAATATAACCAGTACGTTCAGTAATAATACTGCTGAATTCGATAATACCATTCAAAATCTTTCAACGTTCAGCGACAGTCTTACACAAGTTCAGGTAGCTCCTTTAGTGAAAAATATTAATACAGCTACAGAACAGTTAATCGAGTTGTTTGCCCGACTTGAAACAACCGATAATACTCTTGGAAACCTGCTAAACGACGACCAACTTTATAATTCACTTGAAGATTTATCAGATAACCTGAACATGCTGATGAGCGATATCAGAATTAACCCTGAACGCTACCTTAACTTCTCGGCAGTTAATTTAGGAAGAAAAGTTTATGTCAACGCTCTTGAGGGCTCTGCAGATGAGATTGTTTTCAAGGTACATCTGGTTTCAAGCCAATCTAAAGTTCCGCTCGATTCAGAACGATTTGAAGGATTGGATACTGTTGAAGAATATGAGGTAAATGGTGCATACACATATCTTTATGGTTCCACCAGTTCATTTAATGAAATTCAGGAACTGCAGAAGAAGGCACAGGTTAAATTTCCGGATGCTTCAATCGTTGCATTCAAAAATGGACGATTGATTAAATTGGAAAGGGCACTTAAATCCATCAAATAATCAACCCCCCATTGTTAATAATATACATTTATTCAAATAGAATACCTATCACTACCTACCAGTTAGCCTGTTACTAATCAAAAAGTTAAGAATATAGCCCTGACTATCAATGTGTTAAAAAAATAAAAAAAAATATAAATTTTAATCCCCTCATAAAGAAAACAATAAACAATTTTCAAATTCAGCAACCCGAAAACGATTTTTTTATGAACTTTTTTTTCGCAATTTTTGCTTTTGGGAATTAAAAAGGAATTTTGTAGAACCTCAAAATCCAACGAGATTAAATGAACAGCGAACATCTGACCGCATGGGAAAAATGCCTCGACATTATCAGGGATAATGTGCCAGGTAGTAGCTTTAAAACCTGGTTTGAACCTATAGTCCCGGTAAAAATTACCAACAAAGTATTAACCATTCAGGTACCCAGTGCCTTTTTTTATGAATACCTGGAGGAACAGTTTATCGACATCCTTCGAAAAACTCTTCGTATGGTACTAGGCCATGGGGCAAAGCTTGAATACAATGTTGTAGTAGGGCCTGTTAATAATGGAAATCAAGACAATAACGGCTCACCGTATACCGTAAGTTATCCTACCAACAGCGGCACCAAAATAATTAATCAGCCATTGACAATTCCATTAAAAGCAGATGAGAAGAATTCAATAAAAAACCCATTCATTATACCGGGAATTCAAAAACTGCAGGTAGATCCCCAACTTAAACCAGATAATACTTTTGAAAATTTTGTAGAGGGCGATTGCAACCGGCTGGCACGTAGTGCAGGATATGCTGTAGCACGTAATCCGGGTGGCACTGCATTTAATCCATTAATGATTTATGGTAATTCAGGACTTGGAAAAACTCACCTTGCTCAGGCAATCGGCATTGAAGTAAAAGAACATTTACCCAATAAAGTAGTGCTTTATGTGAACGCCAATAAGTTCCAGACACAATTCACAGAAGCAACACGAAATAACAACCGAAATGATTTCCTTCACTTCTATCAAATGATAGATGTCCTTATTCTTGATGATGTGCATGAATTTGCAGGAAAAGAAAAAACACAGGAGACCTTTTTCCATATATTCAATCACCTCCACCAGACCGGAAAGCAGCTAATATTGACTTCTGACAAGCCACCCATTGAACTTAAAGGTATGGAACAACGATTGCTGTCAAGGTTTAAGTGGGGCTTAACAGCTGATCTTCAAACGCCTGATTTCGAAACAAGAATGGAAATTCTGCGCCGCAAAATTTATACTGATGGGATCATCCTTTCCGATGAAGTAATTGAATATATTGCTTCTCATGTTACTAATAATGTCCGTGAACTTGAAGGAGCTCTGGTTTCCTTACTCGCACAGTCGATGCTCAACAAGCGAGAAATAACTCTTGATCTCACTGCCAAACTTATTAATAAACTGGTTCAAAACTCACGAAGGGAACTATCAATTGAATATATTTCAAAAGTGGTTTGCGACTACTTTAATATGTCCGTTGAATCAATACAGACTAAAACCCGGAAACGTGAAATTGTACAGGCCAGACAAATTACAATGTATTTTTCCAAAACCCTTACAAAATATTCCCTTGCCAGTATTGGAGCTCAAATTGGGAATAAAGATCATGCGACCGTCCTTCATGCATGCAAAACAGTTACGAACCTAAAAGACACAGATAAAAATTTCAGGCAATATATGGAAGATATCGAGAAAAAATTAACCATGTAACCTTTCTAAACCAGGCAAATGCCTGGTTTTATTTTTCCTGGTCTATTTCATTCAGCTCTCTATATGTTTTTTCTTCTTGCCAGTATATTTTCTTCAACAGTTATTTTTATCATATTCAAAATAGCTGAAAATTATTCTGTAAAACTTACTCCTCTCATTACAGTAAATTATCTTGCTGCCAGTGTGCTTGGATTAGTTTTTCTAATGAAATTAAACCTACGACCATTTTTTTACGAAAACAACTGGTTTATATTTGGAATAAGCCTTGGTATTTTATTTATCCTGATGTTCTACCTCATTGGAACGTCCACTCAAAAAGCAGGTATGACAGTTACCACCCTGGCAAGCAAAATGTCACTGGTTTTTCCGGTGTTCTTCTCACTTTACTGGTTTAATGAGACGGTTTCATTATTAAAATACATAGGATTATTTACTGCCCTTCTTGCAGTATTATTTACTATTTATAAAAAAAATATACGAAAAACCAACTGGTTATCTTTTTTTCTGCCCTTAACTATTTTTGTTGGAGGTGGCTTCATCGATGCATTAATAAAATTAATACAGGCAGATTATATACACGACTGGCAGGTTTCTGCATTTACTACCTCAGTTTTCATTACAGCATTTATTAGCGGACTTACGGCAATTATGATTAAAAGAAAAACTCTGATATTTCATTTGGATGTGGGTACGATAACATTAGGTATTATCCTGGGGTTAGCTAATTTCGGCTCACTCTATTTTTTTATTAATGCATTAAATAAAAGTACACTTGACAGTTCTCTTGTTTTTACTCTTAATAACATGTTTATAGTTATCTTTTCAGCTTTGGCAGGCAGGTTAATATTTAAAGAACATCTAAACAGAATTAATCTTTTGGGATTTATACTGGCTTTTGTAAGTTTGATAATTTTAATTTAAAACTATCATGATCTAAGAAATAATTTCTGCAAATCTATTATTTAATTGCAATCCCTTCTAATATCTTCGAACCGGAATAAATTGTTAAAATGAAATGAGCATGAGAAATATATCACACCACCCGTTGATGTTAAAAACCCTTATGCGGATTTCGTATGATGCCATTAAAAATAAATAGTGTGAATCATATGAAAGACACCTATAAAACTGTTTCATCAGTCAGTAATGGACTTTTTAAAGATAAAGGAAGTAAATTTATTGCGTATGTTTTCCCCGTTCAGTCAGAAGAGGAAATAAAGAAAATTCTGAGCCGCATAAAAAAAGAGCATCATAATGCCAGGCACCATTGCTATGCCTGGCGTCTGGGTATAGCAGGACAGGCCTTCCGAACAAATGATGATGGGGAACCTTCTTCCACTGCCGGAAAACCCATACTTGGACAACTAGTAAGTTTCGGTGTCACCAATGTTTTTCTGGTAGTTGTGCGCTATTTTGGTGGCACTCTTTTGGGTACTGGTGGATTAATTAATGCTTACAGGTCAGCTGCAGCGAATGCTCTTCATAATGCACAAATAATAACTAAAGTATTAGAAGAAACTTTCTTGGTAAAATTTACTTATTCCCAAATGAACGATGTAATGCAAATGGTAAAGCAGGAAAATCTGGATGTAGTTAATACCCGTTTTGAGCTGGATTGTGAATTGGAGTTTTCGATACGTAAGTCTGAAGAAGAACGGGTTTTCCATTTGTTCAACACTTTTCATGGAATTCAAATCAAAAAAAAAGATATAAACTAAGTCATCTGTTAATAAATTGGTAATAAAATAAAATATGCTGCAAGTTTAAAATTCATCAAACCTGCTACATTTGAACTATGATTGGATTTAAATTTTCTAATTATCGATATAGTGCAGGAAGAATTACCTGCTACTACTGGAAAATTATTGGGAATTTAAACTTGTCAATGCAAAAATTCTCCAACAGAACGCTCAAAGATTTATTGACACTACCGGATAAGGCAGATATACGCCTTAAAAACCAATATTTTTTCAATAAAAAATATTGGTTTTTTTTTTGATTGATTGAAACAGAACAATACAAATAACAATGAAACAAGATTTAATTTCTATTACCGATTATTCAAAGGATGATTACATGAAAATTATGCAGTTGGCTGCAGAATTTGAGGAAAATCCCAACCAGGATTTATTACAGGGAAAAGTAGTTGCATCACTTTTTTTCGAACCATCAACCCGTACACGGTTAAGTTTCGAAACAGCAATCAGCAGGCTTGGAGGAAAAATTATTGGTATTGCCGATCCCGGAAGCTCCAGCACCTCAAAAGGTGAAACCTTACATGATACCATCAAAATGGTGAGTAACTATGTTGACTTAATTGTAATGCGTCATCCGCTGGAAGGTGCGGCAAGATATGCAGCAGAAGTTTCACCTGTTCCTGTTATTAATGCAGGTGACGGTGCAAATCAACATCCTACACAAACCCTGCTCGATATGTATTCCATTTTGAAAACGCAGGGTTCACTTAACAATCTGAACATTTTTTTAGTGGGAGATTTAAAATATGGACGTACTGTACATTCACTACTCATGGCTATGTCTGAATTTGAGAATCCGATTTTTAATTTCATTGCCCCACCGGAATTGCAAATGCCTGATGAATACAAACTTTTCCTTCGCGAAAAAAACATTCTTTATTTCGAACACCGGGAATTTACAGAAATTATAAGTGAAGCCGACATTATTTATATGACCCGCGTTCAAAAGGAACGTTTTTCCGATCCTATGGAATATGAGCAGGTAAAAAATGTTTACATCCTGCGAAATAACATGTTGTCAAAAACCAAATCTAACTTAAAGATACTTCATCCGTTGCCACGGGTAAATGAAATTAATACCGATGTTGATAAAAATGAAAAAGCCTACTACTTCGAACAGGCCCGAAATGGAATTTTTGCACGCGAAGCCATTATTTCACATATTATGAAACTCAAATAATACCTGCTATGAATGACAATATGAAGAAAAAACTGAAACTGAAGGTAAGTGCCATTAAAAACGGAACCGTCATCGATCATATTCCTGCTCAATATTTGTTCAAGGTTATTAAAATTCTGGGACTTGATAACATAGATAACCAGATAACCTTTGGCACTAACCTCGAAAGCGGGAAGCTTGGGAGTAAAGCTATTATCAAAGTTTCCGATAAATTTTTTGAAAATGATGAAATTAATAAAATTGCTCTTGTTGCTCCTCATGCCAAACTTAATATTATACGGGATTATGAAGTGATAGAAAAAAAAGTAGTGGAAATTCCACAGGAAATAATTGGTATAGTTAAATGTTTTAATCCTAAGTGCATTACTAACAATGAGGTGATTACCACAAGATTTAAAATAGTAGACATCTCACCCATTGCTCTGAGATGTAACTATTGTGAAAAACATACTGTCGGAGAACAAATACGCATGCAATAAAAAAACAGGATAAATAATATTCTGAAGAACCGTTTTTTTATATATTTGCACCGCAATTTTGAAGTTGCAATGCTTCAAAATTTACTTAAGCTAAAAGCCCAGATGGCGGAATTGGTAGACGCGCTAGTTTCAGGGACTAGTATCCTTCTGGATGTGCAGGTTCGAGTCCTGTTCTGGGCACATTAAAAGCTGCAGATTCAAAATCTGCAGCTTTTTTAT
>JBEPWX010000009.1:15289-18586 GCA_041642235.1 Mariniphaga sp. | reverse complement strand
CTAATATATAAAGCAATAAAAAATTGTGAAAAACAATTCATTGTAATAATCAAATTCAATAATTGCCGCCAAAAAAACTAAATTAAAATACTCCAGAATATAAGCTTGTTTTGAATAGCAGTTTTTAATAATCGATTCAGAATAATATGTTTTTGTAATAATCTGGATATTTTTAATCCGGAGGAAGGAATTTTCCTGTGTGTTTCCTATCTTTATAAGAAAAGAACATGCTTGAAGATATACCAAAACTTCTAAGGGATGATATATGGCTGAAACCATTTGAACAGGCAATAGTAAACCGGATTGAATCAGCTAAATATAAAGAAAAAGAACTCTCAAAAAACGGCTCCCTCTACGAGTTTGCCAGTGGCTATTTATATTTCGGGCTTCATAAAACCGTTGAGGGTTGGGTTATGCGCGAATGGGCTCCCAAAGCCACATTCATATACCTGATTGGTTCATTTAATAACTGGGAAGAGCAAAAAAGATATGCATTTGAGCCTGCCGAACACGGTATTTGGGAGTTGAAACTTGAAACGAATGATTTGCATCATGGTGATTTATATGCTCTTTCGATGCATTGGGCAATTGATACCGGAAAACGTGTCCCCGCCTGGGCAAATTATGTTGTGCAAGATCCTGAAACACATATTTTCAATGCAAAGGTATGGCATCCCGAAAATTCGTACCAATGGAAAAATGATTTTAGTGGCTTAACTGAACCGCCATTAATTTATGAAGCCCATATTGGCATGGCTGGAGAAGAGGAAAAAGTACATACTTATAATGAGTTCAGGGAAAAAATGCTACACAGAATTAAAGCTAACGGATACAATACCGTACAATTGATGGCAATCCCTGAACATCCATATTATGGAAGTTTCGGATATCATGTTTCCAGCTTTTTCGCTCCTTCTTCAAGATTTGGAACCCCAGATGATTTAAAGCTTCTGATTGATGATGCCCATGAAATGGGTATGGCTGTTATTATGGATATTGTGCATTCCCATGCAGTTAAGAATGAGGTTGAAGGTTTGGGAAAATACGACGGCACGCGCTACCAGTTTTTTCATGAAGGAGCCAAGGGAGAACATCCGGCATGGGATTCCTACATTTTTAATTACGGAAAAAATGAAGTACTTCACTTTTTGCTTTCCAACCTTAAATTTTGGCTCGAAGTTTTCCGCTTCGATGGATTTCGTTTCGATGGGGTAACCAGCATATTGTACCACGATCATGGATTGGGCAAATCTTTTTCCAGCTATAATGATTATTTCAATGGAAATGTCGATTTAGAAGCCACTACATACCTGACACTGGCAAACAACCTGATTAAACAGGTTAAACCCAACTCCATTTCAATAGCTGAAGATATGAGTGGAATGCCTGGCCTTGCTGTACCAATTGAAATGGGCGGGATGGGTTTCGACTACCGAATGGCTATGGGTGTTCCTGATTACTGGATAAAAATAATCAAAGAAAAAAGCGACGATGAATGGGAAGTGGGCGATATTTTCCACAGTCTCACCTCGAAACGGATAGATGAAAAAGTAGTGAGTTATGCTGAATCGCATGACCAGGCACTTGTAGGTGACAAAACAATTATTTTCCGTTTGATAGATAAAGAGATGTATTACAGTATGCGAAAAGATCAGCCTAATATGATTGTTGATCGTGGCATTGCATTGCATAAAATGATACGATTGGCAACGGCAACCACTGCAGGTGGCGCTTACCTCAACTTCATGGGAAATGAATTTGGTCACCCCGAATGGATTGATTTCCCGCGTGAGGGAAATGGTTGGTCATATAAGCATTGCCGGCGGATTTGGAGCATCGCGGAAGATCCTCAGTTAAAGTACCATTGGCTGTATGATTTCGACAAAGATTTGATCTCATTTATCAGTGAGCATAAATTACTTACAATCCCATCTGTTGATTTAGTTTTGGAAAATAAGTCCGATAATGTGCTTGCATATCACCGGGGACTGTTTCTTTTTGTATTTAATTTCAATCCGGTGCAATCATTCACTGACTACGGTATTCCGCTGGGTGCCGGGAAGTATAAGATTGTATTAAATTCCGATTGTGGCAGGTACGGCGGATACGACAGGATTGAGGAAGACTTTCCTTATTACACCCTACCCATAGGTGGAATTACCAGCCAGCATTATTTACGACTGTATCTTCCTGCAAGAACTGCTCTTGTTTTAAAAAAAATTGATATCCCAAAAGCAAAATAAGATGATTTCAAATTTTCAAACCGAAGTGAAAGTACCTGCCTTCGGATGGAAAACAGGATATAAAAAATCAACGATTTTCATAGGCTCATGCTTTACTGAAAACATCGGGAACAAAATGGTGACATTAAAATATCCGGCAGATTTAAATCCATTCGGCATATTGTATAATCCGGCATCCATTGCCCATGGATTGCAATTTCTATTACAAATAAAACATTTTACAATAAATGATTTAATCGAAAACAATGGACTCTTCCACAGCTTTTACCATCATGGAAGGTTTTCTTCACCAGATTCTGAAAAAGCATTAAGAGAAATTAACCACCGTATTGACACTTCATCATCATTTTTACAAAATGCCGGATTTTTGTTCCTTTCCTTTGGTACTGCATGGGTGTATGAATACAAACCCACAGGTCAGACAGTTTCAAATTGCCACAAAATTCCGGACAAAGAATTCAGACGGTTTCGTTTAACCCCAGGTGAAATCACAGTGGAATACCGTCAGCTACTCCCGGAAATTTGGAAAATCAATCCCGATCTGAAAGTAATATTTACAGTAAGTCCAATCCGGCACTGGAAAGACGGTGCCATCGAAAACCAACGGAGCAAGGCCACACTGCTGCTTTCAATCGATAACATCATCAGAGGATTCGGAGAAGAACGCTGCAACTATTTTCCCTCGTATGAAATTATGATGGATGAGTTACGCGACTATCGGTTTTATGATGAAGATATGATTCATCTGTCATCATCTGCCATCAATCACATATGGAATATTTTTCAGACTTCTCTGATTGAAGATGAAAGCCAAAAAATTTCAAAAAACATTCAAAAAATAATTTCTGCAGTGAACCACAAGCCAAATAATATGTTTACTCATGAACACCTGTATTTTTTGAGAGAAAGTTTAAAAAAAGCACAACATCTTCAGAATAAATTCCCATACATTAATCTAACTCATGAAATAAATTTGCTTGCTGACAGGATTAGTAGTTTTGCTGATAAAAACAAGCCGGATGAGCTATCTCAAATTTGATAAGGTACAGTTAAT